>DASRDY010000171.1:0-14016 GCA_035652355.1 Blastocatellia bacterium | reverse complement strand
AAGCTGTCGGCGTAACGAGCACTCTCGCAACCAATCAACCGGCAGGTGGTGCGCTGGGTGTGCTTGATAAATTGCTGCCTTTGATATCAAAGCCGCCATCGCTCCAGCCGGCAAATTCGCTGGTCCTGCCGCGATCGGTTTCGAATTCGTTCTCCGTGAATCAAGATACAGGACCGCAGTTGATTACAGCGTTCAGACCTGATCTTCGTCCTGCGTTGTATCAAGGACTCTCGTCGGCAACGGTGACCGGGCCAAGTGCGCTGAAAATCTACGCTTTCAGGGTTGCCGCGCCGTTATTTGGCAGCAATGCTCCGCGAAAGCTGACAAGCATTTCAAGTGGTGTGCCGCAGACAGACGAATGGTCGGGCGCTGATGTTCAATCCGAGGAAGATACAACTGTGGTCAATTTGGATTCCAGTTACGACGGTATTCTTCCCGGGAGCTGGGTTGTTGTTGATACCAGCGCCGTCGGCAAGACTACCGATGATTTTCCCGCAAATCCGCCTCTGCTGATTGCAAAGGCCGCCAATCCCAAGTCCGGCATTGCCCGCTCGGCTTATGGGATTTCCGGAAAGACTACAAGAATCGAGCTTGCGAAACCGACGGACTCGACTGCCAGAGAAAATTGGATTGGATTCCCGCAGGCGCCCGGGATCGTGGTGGAAAGCCTGGAATCTCACTCCGCGGCTCAGACCACAAGCGATGGGTTCATAATTATTCGTCGGACGGTTGTCTACGCAAAGGCTGAAGAGCTCGCTCTGGCCGAAGCGCCAATCACGAAAGATATTTGCGAAGCTCGGCTGGAACTGAGCGGACTCTACAACGGTTTGAAATCCGGCAGATGGGTGATCATCGCAGGCGAGCGCGCCGATCTGCCGCTCTCAACTGACGGCGTTAAAACCGCCGAAGTCGTGATGCTGTCCGGCGTCGAGCAAACTTTTGATCCTAATGTTCCCGGCGACAAGGCGCACAGCACACTGATACTGGCGAATAAACCTGCCTATTGCTACAAGCGCGACACAGTCACTATTTACGGAAATGTCGTCGAAGCGACTCACGGCGAGACTCGCAACGAGGTTTTGGGCAGCGGCGACAGCAGTAAATCGCTTCAGGAGTTCACGCTCAGGCAATCACCGTTAACTTATTTAGCTGCGCCGACGCCAGCAGGAGCCAGCAGCACGCTGCAAGTGCGCGTCAACAATATTCTATGGCACGAGACCGACAGCCTGGACAAACTAGGTCCGACTGACCGCGACTATGTCACTGAAACAGGCGACGATGATAAGACCACAATAACGTTCGGAAACGGAAAGCAAGGCGCGCGACCTGCAACTGGCGCCGAGAACGTCACGGCCGTTTATCGGACAGGAATCGGTCAGCCTGGCAACGTTAAGGCGAACCAGATTAGTTTGCTGGTGACAAGACCGCTCGGGCTCAAAGCAGTTACCAATCCCGTTCGGGCATCCGGCGGAGCAGACCGCGAAAGCATCGATCAGATTCGCAGCAATGTTCCGCTTGCCGTGATGGCATTGGATCGGCTGGTATCGGTTCAGGATTACCAGGATTTTGCTCGAACGTTTGCAGGCATCGGCAAGGCCAGCTCAATTCGTCTCTCGAATGGCTCTTCACAATTAGTACATTTGACCATCGCGGGAACGGACGACATTCCGATAGATGAGAATTCGGATCTGTATCGCAATCTGTTACTGGCGCTGCGCGGATTTGGCGATCAGGACCAGCAATTCATGGTGAAAACCAGAGAATTGATGCTGCTGGTAATCAGCGCAAAGGTCCGAATCCTGCCCGATTATCAATTCGAATCGGTGGCGTCGAATATTCGACCTGTCTTGTTAGATACATTCGGATTTCAACGTCGTGACCTGGGTCAAAGCGTTTTCCTGAGCGAAGTAATCAGCGCGATTCAGCACGTGCCCGGCGTCGCATACGTTGATGTAGATGTCCTGGATAGCGTTTCTGAAAGCGACGCGTCAGACGCAGATCGGCTCACGAAAAAACTTCAGCAAATCTCAACGACAACTACCAAGCCAAAGCGCTTCATATTTGTGCGTGGCGCTGAACCGCAGTCTCAAGCGGGATGCGGCCAAACAACGGTTTCGGCAAACATTTGCCCAGCGCAACTGGCGATACTCAGCCCGGATGTGCCTGACACTTTGATACTGACGGAGTTGACCGCATGAGCACTTCACCTGATCGACTCTACGAGTTGCTTCCTGCTGTTTATCGCTTGCGCGATGTTGAGCAGGGCTATCCGCTAAAAGCGCTGCTGCGCGTTATAACTGAGCAAGTCGATGTTGTTGAAGCCGACATAGCTCAACTCTACGAGAACTGGTTTATCGAAACAGCCGAAGATTGGGCCGTTCCTTACATCGCGGATTTGATTGGTTACAAACCAGCCGCTGATGCAGGCAGTGAGAGCGACGATTCAACAAGAGAAGGCCGAGATCTGAATCGCATCCTGATTCCTCGGCGCGACGTCGCCAACACCATTCGATATCGCAGACGCAGAGGAACGCTGGCGCTGCTGGAACTTCTCTCCGGTGATATAGCAGGCTGGCCGGCGCGCGCGGTGGAGTTTTTCAAGCTGCTCGTCCGGAACCAGAATATCGATTACCTGCATCTCGATCGTCTCGGCACTGTTGATCTACACCGGGTAGAACGTCTGGACTTGATCGACGGGCCATTTGACCGAACGGCGCACACCGTTGACGTGCGAAGAATCGACAGTTGCGACACTAAGGGACGGTGCAACATTCCATCGGTCGGGCTGTTCGTTTGGAGGCTGAAGGAATATTCGATCACACATTCGCCTGCCAATTGCGCCGAAGACAACGGACCGGAATGTCACACGTTCAGCGTGCTTGGTCAGGATGCTCCGTTGTTTGCAAATCCGAAGGCAGAGATCGATCCTTCACATATCGCTACTGAAGCGAATGTTCCTGCTCCGATACGCAGGCTTGCTTTCTGGCGACATAAGGAATGGTTCTACGGTCCGAATAAGAGTTTTGCCATCTGGGCGGATGGCTGGAACGGAATCGATCCCAATCAACCTGTTCCTGTTAAAATGATCGTTCCGGCCGATCTCTCCAATTGGGGATACGTGCCGACGGTCGGGCACATCGCGGTCGATCCTATTCTTGGGCGCTTCAGCTTTCCGCCGAGCCAGTTGCCAAAGAAGGGCGCTCGCGTCACCTATCACTATGGTTTCAGTGCGGACATGGGTGGCGGTGAATATGATCGAAAGATCTTCGATCCTTCACCGAGACAGATTCAGGGGCCAGATCCAACGGATCAGACAAAAACAATCTGGACAACAGTTTCACCGGTATTTTACAAAGTAGGTCCCGACCAACCGGTCCTTCGCAAAATCGGCGACGCGCTGAATCGCTGGAAGCAGGACAATCCGCTGGACGCCGTCATCGAAGTTACCGACAGCGGTGTCTATACCGAACCTGTCTCTATCACGCTGAATACAGGCCAGACACTGCAGCTTCGCGCGGCAAACGGAGTACGACCAGTCATTCGGTTAATCGACTGGCAGACAGACTTGCCTGATGCTTTGTCGGTCACGATGTCAGCCAGCACTCGATTCACGATGGACGGATTCCTGGTAACAGGAAGACCATTGCACGTTACTGCGCAGGAAGACGCCACGGGCTCGCGACCGTCAATATGTGGATCCGAAGTTGTTATCCGTCATTGTACGCTCGTACCTGGGTGGGGGATCGATTGCAACTGCAATCCCAAACGTCCGGCAGAACCCAGCCTTGAGCTATTCAATATCCGGGCATCGCTGCGAATCGAGCACAGTATCATTGGCTCGATTCAGATTCACGAAAGCGAGATCGCAGTCGATCCGATTCCAACTCGTATTACCGACAGCATTCTGGACGCGACCGATGGGCAAAGAGAGGCGATCGGAGCGCCAGGTTTCGCGGTTGCGCACACCCTGTTGACGATCAAGCGAACGACGGTGTTTGGAATCATCGATGTCAGAGCAATCGAGCTAGCCGAAAACTGCATCTTCAACAACTGCGTTAACGTCGCGCGACGACAACTTGGATGTATGCGTTTCTGTTACGTTCCGATTGGTTGTCGCACTCCACGTCGTTACGCGTGCCAGCCCGATCTTGTTGTTCAGGCATTAACGAACGAGATCACGGATCCGACTGAACGCGCCGCTCTCATCGCGGGCGAGCAATTGCGGCTGCAGCCGCAGTTCACCAGCGTTCGCTACGGCAAGCCGGGATACGCGCAACTCGCGATGACTTGCGCAAAAGAGATCAAACGCGGAGCAGACGACGAATCCGAAATGGGCGCATTTCACGATCTGTTCCAGCCTCAACGTGAAGCAAATCTTCGCGCGAGACTGGAAGACTTTACACCGGCAGGTACGGATGTCGGGATTATCTTTGTAACTTAATCCGAGGGTTACCACTTGTTCTTACTTTGGGACGTATAAAACTTTTTCGAGGGAGCTACCATGAAAGCCGATTTCACCCGAGACACCTTTGATCCGAATAAACATTTCAGCCGAGTGCTGAAGCAGCAGGGTCGCGTCAGCCTTGACGCCGATGATAACGAGCAGGCATCGATTCTGGTTCATTACCTGCGAACCCTGACACGAGATCTGACGGGGCCGTATGGAGCGCCGCTCGAAGAAGGTGGATTTAAACTCATCTTTGACAACAATGGAAAACTGACGATTACAGAAGGTCGTTACTATGTTGACGGCATCATGATCGGGAATGAACAGGATTGTCTTTATATCGGCCAGCCCGACTATCCACTTCCGAAGACTGATAAGTTTGGTCAGGAATTGGATAAACACAGCGGCGAACCGTTCTTTCTGTATCTTGATGTCTGGGAGCGTTTGGTTACCTCGATTGAGGATGACGACATTCGCGAAAAAGCGCTGGGCGGTCCCGACACATGCGCCAGGGCGAAGGTCGTGTGGCAAGTTAAAGCCTGGGCCGAAAGCGACATTAAAAAAACGCTGGAGGGCAGCAAAAGGATTGTGCTCCTGAATCAAGACAAAGCGGCGCTGGCGAACTCGGCCAGTCGCGCGCAACTTGCGATCGACGCCAAGCCTGCTGCATCTATCGCTCCGGCTGCTCCGGCTGCCTCTGCTGCACCCGCGGCGACCGCCCAACCGACAGCAACACGCGAGCCTGTACAAACCGCGCCGGCGGCCGATAACACCGATATTGATTGCCAAACCGCGCTGGGATTACTTAACGGCATTAGCAATGCTTTGCTTGCGGCTCGCATCGATCCCGGCAGGAAAATTGAAGATGCCTGCATTATTTCCCCTGATGCAAAATATCGCGGATTTGAAAATCAACTCTACCGGGTTGAAATACACGATGGCAGCAATCCCGGACCTGCCACATTCAAATGGTCGCGGGATAATGGCAGCGTTTGTACGTCGTGGCTCGGAACGTCAGGCAACGATCTTCAGGTGGCGAGCTCTCGTGGATTCGAAGCGGGCAATTGGATTGAGCTATCAGACGACACCAGTGATCTGAATGGATTGCCGGGAGTTTTGGTGAAACTGACAAACGTCGAACCTGGAAAACTCTCAGTCGATCCGAACAGTTTTACGCAATCCGGAGCTTTGGATTGGAGTAAAGCAGGTGCGCACCCGAAAGTCCGCCGATGGGATCAGGTTCAAACGGAAAAGACCACTTTGACAAACGGAGTCATCGCGGTACAGGAAAAATCGACGGTTACCTGGATCGATCTTGAAGACGGCATCCAGATTCAGTTCGGAGACGCCGGTCAGTATCGCACTGGAGACTATTGGTTGATTCCGGCGAGAGTTGCGACAGGAACGATAGAATGGCCGGCAACATTGGATACAGCGACGAAGAAGATGGTTCCTAACCAGGAACTCCCCGATGGGATAGAGCATCACTATGCTCCATTGGGATTCGTTCAATGGAACTCTTTAGGCCAATTCGATATAAAGAGCTGCCGATGCGAATTCGTACCCTATCGAGCGTGTTTTGATATGGGCACAGTCTCTCAGACGGGAAAGCTTTTGACAGAAACGGATATCGATTCCGATATAAAGGATCCATCAAAACAAAAAGCCCGGGTGAAGCGTCCGCGAAAACAGGACTCAGAAGGGTAAATCAAGACTTCATCTGTTTTGCAGATCGGCGCGTCAACTCACCGTTGTACGCGCCGACGCAACAGAGTGCCTTGCTTAAGAGGCAAATCATTAAGCCAGCAATTCCCCTCCGGTGACACCCAGCACTTCACCGTTAACGTAATTCGACTCCTGCGATGCCAGAAAAACGTAGGCAGGTGACAGTTCGACCGGTTGCGCAGGTCTGCCTTTAGGATTATTCTCGCCGAATTTCTTTACCTTCTCCGGATCAAACGACATTGCGATTAGCGGCGTCCAGACCGGTCCGGGAGCGACAGCATTAACTCGAACGCCCTGTTTAATTGCTTCTTTAGATAAAGATTTAGTGAAGGTGACGATTGCTCCCTTGGTGGCGGAATATACGAGCAACTTTGGTTTTGGCTGGTAAGCCTGAATCGAAGCAGTATTAATAATCGCGCTGCCCTCCTTCATATGCGGAAGGGCCGCTTTGCAGAGGTAGATCATCGCAAAGACGTTGGTTCGAAATGTATGTTCAGTCTCCTTCGTCGAAAAATCCTGGATATTGTCGTGCGTCATTTGGAAAGCCGCGTTGTTGACCAGAATGTCGAGTCTGCCAAACTCGCTTATCGCACGATCAACAACCTCGCGGCAGTGCGATTCATCTGAAATATCCCCGGGAATGGCCACGCATTTGCGGCCTTCTTTTTCGACTATTCGGACAGTTTCTTCCGCATCTGAGTGCTCGTTGAGATACGAGATCAGCACATCAGCTCCTTCGCGAGCAAATGCAAGTGCGACGGCCCGACCGATACCGCTGTCACCTCCGGTAATGATCGCAGCTTTGTCTCGTAATCGCCCGTATCCTTTATATGTTTCTTCGCCGTAATCAGGGCGAGGTTCCATCTCCGATTCTAGTCCAGGCGGTTGCTGTTCCTGTTCAGGAAATGGCGGTTTCGGCTCTTCTGTTTTAGTGTCTAAAGCCATTTGTTCCTCCTATACTCTGTCGTCGACAAGACACACCTGTCTTCACCACTGATGTGCCGCGAGAGTTTGTCTGAAATTCCCGTACCAGAGTTGCTGGCGCCTTTTATCGCAGCGAGTACGGTTTTATCCACCTCGAAGCTGATTTGTTCCTGAACAGTATTCCACGTCGGTTGATTAGAACCTTGCCACTTCTTATAAATATGATTTGACGCACGCGGGCTGTCTGCTTGATAAAATTCGGAAGATGGTCCATAAAACAGACATGGCGCTCTGCCATCAACGATCCGATTTGTTATGTTGTCTTCTATATCCGCAAGAATGGCTCTCTTAGTGAAGGGTTTGCTGCGCATCGAAATTCCGCTGCTTTTATTTACAGTGTGTCTGACTGGTTCCGCATCCGGGCAATATCATTTCGATTCATGGACTACGGAAAATGGATTACCTCACAATACAATTAATTCCATTTTGCAGACGCACGATGGCTATTTGTGGCTGGCTTCTCTCGATGGGTTGATTCGCTACGACGGTGTGCGGTTCACGATTTTCAACAGAAGCAATACGCCCGGAATGAAGAGCAGTCGCTGTACTTCGTTATATGAAGATAAAAATGGAACACTATGGATTGGCACCGAAGATAGCGGGTTAGTTCGACATGACGGCACCACCTTCGCTACTTTTTCCATCGAGCAAGGGTTGCCTGGCAGAAACGTGCGCCAGATTTGGGCCGATCACCTGGGGCAGACCATAACGTATATAGGTAGTGGTTTTTACATCTGGGACGGCTCACGAGCGATCCCGTACGATCTGCCGACAGGTAACCCACAGTTTTTCATCAGCTCTCGTCAACATTCCGGTATGGTCTGGTACAGCGATGCGAGTGGCATACATATTATCTCAGAAAAAGGCATCATCAGTTTAGGCGCACAGGACGGATTGCCGATGTCCAAAGTAAGCACAGTCTACAGAGACCGCGAAGGTACTCTTTGGATCGGCTTTCTCGAGGGTGAACTTGCCCGTTTTAAAGACGGAAAACTTACGCTATTAACTGCAAGGGACGGATTACCCGAAAGCGAAATTCGCGTCATCACTGAAGATAAACTCGGAAACCTATGGCTTGCAATCGGTGACTACGGGCTCTTTCTCTATAAAGATGGCCATTTTGCTAATCAACCCGTTGCAGATAAACCGCCGCAGAATTCGGTTTTGTCAATCTATGAAGATAAAGAGGGAACGACCTGGTTCGGCACCGCTACGCACGGGTTAGGCAGGATCAATGTAAATACCATAAGGGTTTATTCAGAGCAGGATGGACTGCCCGCGAACAATATTTATCCCATTTTTGAGGACAAAACAGGAAGCATCTGGTTAGGCACCTGGCCAAAAGGTCTGACCAGATATGCTGATGGCAAATTCACGCTCTATTCCAATAAAGATCGCTCGATGGCAGACGTGACTGCGCTGGCTGAGGATTTGAATGGCGATCTGATTGTAGGTGCTTACAACGGTCTTGCCAGATTTCGTAACGGGACGTTTACCAGCATAAAAGATCGACTGGGAGCAGCAGTAAATTACGTCTCGGCTATTTACCCGGACAAAGATGGCGCAATCTGGGTTGGCTCGGATGCAGGTGTATTCAGAACTAAAGATGGAGCCACGGTCCGCTTCACTCCCAGAGAAGGTTTGGCCGGCGATGATGTGAAAGTTATTCTTAAGGATCACACTGGTGCGCTTTGGGTCGGTTGCTATGGAGGATTGTCCCGTTATCAGAACGGCCAATGGCAAACATTTCGAGAAGAAAATGGGTTGGCGGGTGAAAAGGTTCGATCTCTGTACGAAGATCGTGACGGTGTGTTGTGGGTTGGGACATACGATGGCGGGTTGACCCGCATAAAGAATGGCAAGCTTTCTCCAATTACTACCAAAGATGGCCTGTACAACAACGGAGTCTTTCAAATTCTGGAGGATGACCGCGATTATTTTTGGTTTAGCTGCAATCTGGGTATTTACCGAGTCAGCAAACAGCAACTTAATGATTTTGCCGATGGCAAGGTGAAATTCATTACTTCAGTTGCATACGGATCACATGATGGGCTGAACAACATTGAATGCAATGGCGGCACGCAACCTGCGGGAATAAAGGCCCGCGACGGCCGTTTGTGGTTTCCCACACAAGGCGGTGTTGCTGTGATTGATCCGATCAATATCCCTGTCAATCCGCAACCGCCTCCTGTAGTAATTGAAAATTGTGTTCTCGACCGACAGGCCGTTGATTGCAGGCAGGGAATTAGAGTTTCACCAGGACAACAGAACCTGGAGATAGGCTACACGGGGCTCAGCTTCATAAAACCAGAGCAGGTTCGTTTCAAATATAAACTTTCAGGTCTGGATGATGACTGGATCGATGTTGGTACAAGACGAACCGCATACTTCTCGCATCTGCCTCCTGGTGAATACACTTTTACGGTAATAGCTGCCAATAGCGATGGCGTTTGGAATACGACTGGCAGCAGCATTCGTGTCGTCATATTTGCTCCGTTTTGGCGCACGTGGTGGTTTGCGACAATTGTTGTCGCAGCAGTATTGATCCTGGCCGGCCTAATCTACCAGCAGCGCGTCCTCAAACTACAGCATGAGCGCGCAGCCCAGGAAGAGTTTTCTCGTCGCCTAATCGAATCGCAGGAGAGTGAACGAAAGCGAATCGCGGCCGAACTGCATGACAGCCTTGGACAGAGTCTCGCAATTATAAAAAATCACGCGCTGTTCGGACTGCAAGGTCCTGCCGACCTGGAGTTAACGAGAGAGCAATTGAAACAGATCTCTGATCATTCGGGTCACGCCATAGATGAAGTCAAAGAAATCTCTTATAACCTGCGACCTTATTTATTGGATCGATTAGGGCTGACCAAGGCGATTGAGTCGATGCTCGGTCGTGTGGCGGAAGCTTCGGGCATAGATTTCTCCGTTGAGCTTGATAATGTCGATGGTATCTTTCCCCCAGACGAAGAGATCAACTTCTATCGAATCATACAGGAGAGCGTTAACAATATCGTTAAGCATTCCTGCGCTGGATCGGCTGCGATTAAGCTCAAAATCGAGAATAGCGCGATCAGAGTTACAATTCAGGACAACGGAAGGGGATTCAGTCCAACTTCTGTCGAAGCAAGGCCTGGGTTCGGCTTGATCGGGATAGCAGAGCGAGTCCGCATGCTGGGCGGCAGACACATTATTGATTCGACGCCCGGGCAAGGGACCTCGATTGCAATAGTCATTGATCTGAACCATTGAATTGAGAGCTGGCATAATGGCAACTGAAATCACGATAGTGATTGCTGACGATCACCCCATTGTAAGGCAAGGATTGCGGCGAATGATCGAAACAGACGCAAGTCTGAAGATCATTGGCGAGGCTGACGACGGCAGGATAGCGTTGGAGCAGATTAGAACGCTCCGGCCGGCTGTAACGGTGCTCGATATTGATATGCCGCAACTGGATGGCTTCGGTGTTGTCAGAGCGTTACAGAAAGAGAAACTGGCAGTCCAGGTTATTTTCCTTACGATTCATCGCGATGAAGAGTTGTTCCAGGCGGCTCTGGATTTAGGAGTAAACGGTTACGTACTGAAAGACAGCGCGGTCACCGACATTGTTAACGGTATTAGAGCCGTTGCGGCAGGTGAGCCGTTTCTTAGCCCTTCTTTATCTGCCTACCTGTTAAAGCGCAGTAGTCGTGCCGCCGCCCTGACAAAGCAAAAACCCGGTATTAATGACTTGACACCAACCGAGCGGAAGATAATAAAACTCATTGCTGAAGATAAGACCAGCAAAGAAATCGCGGAGGGATTATTCATCAGTCATCGGACGGTCGAAACGCATAGGACCAATATTGCCCGCAAGCTGGAGCTGAAGGGAACGCTGGCGTTGGTGAAATTCGCAGTGACGCATAAATCTGAATTAGAGTGAGAGAAGCTTAATGAATCCAGGATTGAAGGAACAGGACGTTACAAGACAAATTCTTGGTTGTTTTTTCAAAGTTTATAACAGTCTTGGCTATGGGTTTCTTGAAAAGGTATACGAGAAGGCCCTCGCAATTGAGTTGCGAAATAAAGGCTTGACCGTGGTGTGTCAACAAGGTGTTAAGGTCTATTACGAAGGCGATCTTATCGGTGAGTATTGTGCCGATATTGTTGTAAATGGCACAGTTATTATTGAATTGAAAGTCGCAGATGCAATTCATCCGGCTCACGAGTCACAGCTGATCAACTACCTAAAGGCCACCGAGATAGAGATTGGATTGCTGCTCAACTTTGGTCCCAAGCCGACATTTGTCAGGAAATTTTTCAGTAACGAAAATAAGAAAATCGGAGCAAAGGACGCGGATGACACGGATCAAGCGGATTTACGCTGATCAAAATCCGTCTTCATCCGCAGCATCCGCTAAATCCGCGTCCTTTGCTCTTATCCCACATTCAAATACGGGTTCACACGTAGTCCAAATTACGAGTCCGCCTCGATACTATCCCGCCCATTCACATTGCATACTTCAACGGTATTGAGACTGCCATTCAGAAGGTGTGACGGTTGACCATCTTAATTGTCGATGACAATCCGGCTATGCGACGAGCAATTCGGTATTTCCTCGGCGATTTGGGCGAATTTCATGAATGCTCTGACGGCAGCGAGGCGCTGGATGCCTACACGACCTTTCACCCTGATTGGGTGTTGATGGACATCCGCATGCCAGTGCTTGATGGTCTTAGCGCTACGCGACAAATCATGGCTGCGGACGCCAATGCCCGCGTCCTGATCGTTACCGATTACGACGACAAACAGTTGCGCTCGGCCGCTACCGGCGCAGGCGCTTGCGGCTACATCGTCAAGAGCGACCTGGTCACATTGCGCGCCATTCTCGGCAGCCAGCCAGATCAATTGACCCGCGGGGAGGCATTATGAAATTCTCGTCATGTTTTCTTAACTTGGCCAAGCTGATATTATTCGCTGCGATTTTCACGCTGCCAACGACTGCTTTCGGAGAGGATGTTGGTAACTTCCTGGATTGCGTTAGAGATAATCATAATGGCGATCTTACGGCCTTTTTTGGTTACACCAACAGAAGTCTCAGTAATGAGAGCCTGACACCAGGCACGGCGTTGAACCAGTTTATTCCGCTGCCGTCAAATCGTTTTCAGCCTTCGACATTTCTTCCTGGCACACATCATTTCGTTTTCTCTGTTGATTTCCCAAGCGGAACACAGTTGACCTGGCTTTTGAACAATTCTGCAACCGTCGCTGATAATAACAGCCCTGTTTGTCAGGATCAGAGTTTTACCTACCAGGGACGTCTGACCGATAGATCAGCCAGCGCAAACGGTGTTTACCAGATGCAGTTCACCTTGTTTGATGCGGCCACTGGCGGCAATCAGATTGGCTCAACGGTAGCAAACAACAATGTCGTGGTCACGGCTGGCATTTTCAATGTGCCGATTAACGTGATTAGTGCAACTGCCTTCGATGGTTCCGATAGGTACTTGGACGTTCAGGTAAAACGTCCCGCTGACGCCTCTTATACTGCACTAACACCCCGGCAGAAAATTGCGCCGACGCCTTACGCACTGCACAGCATTTCGGCGGATACAGCCCAGACGGCCGCTAATGCAGCTTTGTTCAGTATGAGAACGGTCAATGACTTTGTATTCAGCAGCGACCCGCGGCTAAGTGACTCCCGCACGCCGACAGCAGGAAGCTCGAATTACATCCAGAATACAACGACTCAGCAAGCTGCCAATTTCAATATTTCAGGCAGTGGAACGATAGGAAGTAATCTTTCCGTCGCGGGCAACCAGACAATAGTGGGTAACCTGACCGTCAATGGATCATTGAATGCCGCCAGCAGCCCAACATTCATCCTGAATTCAACCACACAGCAGGCGGCCAGCAACTTCAATATATCCGGCGATGGCACCATTGGAGGAAAAATTACTGCTACTCAATACAACATCGGCAACAGCCCTGTGCTGAGCATAGGCGATCCAGTATTACTCAATACGTTCACGGGTGTTGGCGCAGGTTCGGCAAGCCCGACGGGCAGCGGCAATTCATTTTATGGATTTACAGCGGGTCAAACTACAATAACCGGCAGTTTTAATTCCTTTTTTGGACAGGAGTCCGGACTTTCGAATTCAACCGGGAGTAACAATGTGTTTCTTGGTGCTGCCGCGGGACGTCAGAATACGGCCGCAGATAACACCTTTGTCGGTACAGAGGCCGGACGGTTTAATACAAGTGGAACCTCCAATACATTTTTAGGTCGGAATGTCGGGCGCGCCAATACGTCCGGCAGTTCGAACACACTGATCGGAAGCTTCGCTAATGTAGCTTCCGGAGATTTGTCGAACGCAACGGCGATCGGAACTCAAGCTCTGGTTTCGACAAATAATTCTTTGGTATTGGGCAGTATAAGCGGTGTTAATGGTGCTCTTGCCAGCACCAATGTAGGAATTGGAACAACCAGTCCAAATTTTGCTTTGCACATCAGAGCTGATGGACAAAACGGAATCAAGATTCAACATACGGGAAACGGCACCTTTCCCCAGATTCGCTGGACTGATTCCAGTGATGCTCTCAAGGCCGCCATATCAGTTGATACCAGTGCCACTGCGCAGATGTTGTTATTCGTCGATGGCAGCGACAGAATTAAGATCGACAAAACCGGTGTCCAAATACTCGGCACCTTGTCAAAGGCTGCTGGCTCGTTCAAGATCGATCATCCCCTCGAACCTGATAAAAAGTACCTGTACCACTCATTTGTCGAATCGCCGGACATGAAGAACATTTATGACGGCGTGGTGGTTCTTGATCGTCGCGGCCAGGCAGTGGTCACTTTGCCTGATTGGTTCGAAGCCTT
>DASRDY010000170.1:0-142260 GCA_035652355.1 Blastocatellia bacterium | reverse complement strand
ATCGGCAGCTCTCCGAATGCTGGTGTTGTCAGTTACTATGCCGAACGCACACCGGAGCTTCCTCAAACGCTCAAATTCGTGATTGATGTAATCAAGAAAGGAAATCACGATCCAGCCTTAGTCGAATACGCGATTGCGCTGGTATTTGGTGAAGGCCGCGCTGCGGGCGATTACGAGGCTCGTGGTGAGACGATGGCATCAGATCTTGCCGACGGTTGGACTCCTGAGATTGAGAAACAGTTTTATCAGGCTGTTCTTGATATCCGAAAGACACCGAATCTGGCGGACGAGTTGTTTAAGAGGATGGACGGTGTCTACGAACGAGTGTTGCCCGGGTACTCGCCAGATTACAAACCGGTGCCGGGAACAAGCAATTTCGTAATCGGTCCTGAAAGACAGATGGATTTGTACCAAGCCTATCTGAAATCGGCGGTGGGCACGGGCGCACAACTTTACCGGCTGTATCCGCGCGACTTTTGGATGGTGATTGATCCCGATAAGAATTAAATCAGATCGATTAGTTTAGCTGAGCATTTGGAACCTGTAATTGTCAAAAGGGCTACGCTGATTGGTAATTTAAATCGGCGTGGCCCGGCGCTTCCTGGATTCACAAATAAAACGCCGTCACGTTCTTCTACATACGGTTTATGTGAATGCCCACTGACGACAACGTCGTAACCTTTGTCCGACGGATTGATCTTCATCTCTTTCAAATTATGGATCATATAAATTGAAAGAGCGCCGATTTTGACGACTTTTTCGTCGCCGAGAGGTTTCGCCCAATCATCTGTGTCGTTATTACCGCGAATGGCGCGAACCGGAGCAATAGCCTTTAGCGATTTAAGAATCTCGGGTTTTCCGATATCACCAGCATGCAGAATCAGGTCTGAGCCGGAAAGCGCCTTGACCGCTTCCGGCCTCAACAATCCGTGGGTATCGGAAATAATGCCAACCAAAGTCTTCGGTTTCTTCATCGTATTGCAAGATTAACCTACTCGCACGTTCCAATTGTAGTCGAAAAGAGAGATTCATCAGATCGGTTCGGCAGGTGATTCGATGAACAGGCGCGGAAGGATATTCTCGCAGATATTAATCGTTGTCGTCATTTACTCTTTTTTAGCGATAACGTCGTCCCTGGTTCAAGCAACAAGTCCAACCTACAAGGATACGAGAAGTTTGCTCTCAGACATGAATAATCCCACCGACAAAAATGCGCTAAAGCAATTGTTTGAACAAGGTGAGGACCGAATGTCAGACATCATCGTCGCCTTGAATGATTCTGACATGAAAGTAGTTCATTCCGCTGAAGCGATCATACAGTATCTTGCAGACCCTTCGGGTTTAGCCGCAATGGATGAGCAATGCATACAACGGCAGAAGAAGTTTGAACCTTGCTCTCGCGCAGGAGTCGGTATACAGACAGGCGATAAAGCGAATGTTATCTTGAAAGGCAAGAACCCGGACGAGCTTGTACTGAAAGACACTAATGTTGACCTGCGTGCATCAGTAACGGTCAAAGTAATCGCATACAATCGGAATAAAGACAAAGTATTGCTTGAATGGGCATATGTTTGCGGAATGTTGTGTGGAGAAGGTCGCTACATAGTTTTAAAAAAAGAAGGTGAAGCATCGCGGTATCTGTCAATTACTCTCGCGTGGGAGTCCTAATGAACATGCGAAGGTCACTGAGGTGATATCAATAGAGATACGCAACTTGCTTATATTCTGCTAGCGGATCATTTCTTGTGAAAAGTTCGGCATCGAACGTTGTTACAAAACCAACATTTAGCACGGTGTTTCGATACAGCCAGGTATCCTCTGCATGAAACCTTCCATGGTAGGTTACCCGTCCCCATTGGTTTGGGCGCAGCGTAAAAGCAAGTTTAGCGTGACTGGTACCTGCCTTCACATCCGTTCCTTCCGGGTAAGAATTTCTTGCGTACGAGTCTCGGTTCGGAGCGCCGCCGCTCTTTTCGTTGTAATCCCACAAAACCTGCAAAGCATCGACACCCAACAAGAGTTCCACGCACCCATAAACGCATCTTTGCGCAGATTCCCGGACGGCAAATTCTTCTGATGGTTTGTAATCATCCTATTCATTAAAAGTTAGGCTATGCTTGATCAGTCCGAACTCATTTTTGATAAGCTTGCTAATTGGAAGCGCCATTGCATGAGGAACGGAATTACGGACTGATGATAGCGGGGAGCCTCGTGATCTCTTTGTCCAGCAGGTTTTTATTTCCTGCACCACAATGATGTTCGTCATTCTTTACACTCGTCAAATTGACCCATCACCGCCAACTGATCGCACGCCCCGGTGCGGTACAGGCTGTTGGGATATTTCTTGATCAACTGGCGCAGACATTGGGCTGCTTGCTCGGAGTCGTCTCTCTCCATTTCAACCTTACCGAGCAAAAATAAAACTCTATCAATGTCAGCGAAGTCTGGATACCTCTCCAGAACTTCTTTTAATCGGCCTTCTGCACCAGCCCAGGCTTGGCGATTGTTCATATAGAACAGGGCTACATTCAAATCTCCAGTTGCCAATCTACCCTGGATTTCCTTCAGGTCTGCCTGCGCCTCAAAGCGATGAATAGAGTTTGGATGATTCTTGAGATATTCTTTGAGCAATCGCTCTGGTCTCAGTTCCGGCCAACCGTCGCGGCCGGGATACTTTGCCAGTTCAATTGCGTTCTGAATTCTGCGATATTCGACTTCTTCAGCAAGAGGCTGATCGGAATAGTCCTTCAGCCATTCACTAAATATTAAATCAGCTTCAAGACGCGACTCGTAGCCACCTTTTGAAATATAAGAGTCCGCCATCCCCAGTTTCGCCTGCTTAACAAAATCAGCCTCTGAATAACCAGAAATAATAGATTTAAACAGGAATACTGCTGCCGGATAATTTCCTTCAAAGGACAATTTATATGCTTCCTTCAGCAGTTCATTATTGTCATCAGAGTGATCGACGCTGTTTTTGGGTTGGCTTTTATTTCCTCTGGTTTGGCCCTGAGAGCAGGCTGCAAACATTATAACAACGGCGATGATGAAAGAGGCCTTCAATAGCATTAGTTAAACCTGAGTTTGTAGAATCGCGGCCACGAGGGCGCGGCAGAGGCTGCTTCGGTGCTTTGGATGACTGTACTAGACTACGTTGCACTGAGCAAGCCATTCATAAACGCATGGGAACTCTCCAAGATCCACCATGCCGTGATAAAGATCAGATTCGTTTACTTGCCTCGATAAATCGGTACACCGCAGCAGTATTTTTACCTCTGCTTATTTATGGGTATAGGCATCTGAAATTTTTGAGATTTCCCAAAATACATAAACTTCTGCACGGCAATTGTCGATCTCCATTAGCTTTAACGGAGTCGTCTTTCAGATAACCTACAAAGGCCCGAATTTTGCTAACTCGATTTTTGAGGCCTTTGTTGTTGATCAAAATCTCCCGAAGGCACACAGCAGAACAAAGGCCAATTGTTAAAACAGATGCAAAGCTGGCCTTATGAGGAAACTGTTAGAAATCACCCTTGGCATTGTCACCAGTATAGGAGGCTTTCTCGAAATAGGCTCGCTCTCGACCGCTGCTCAAGCCGGGGCTGCATTCGGGTTGCAGCTTATTTGGGCCATCGTTCTGGGTGGTCTCTGCATCATCTTTCTGGTTGAGATGTCCGGCCGATTCGCGGCAGTCAGCAAACACACCATTCCGGATGCAATGCGAGAGCGATTCGGGTTTAACTTTTTCATTGTGCCGCTGATTACTATCAACCTGGTCAATTTTCTTGTGCTTGCGGCCGAGATCGGCGGAATATGTATTTCGCTGGAATATATTACGGGCATCAACTTCAAATGGTGGCCGCTTCCGGTTGCATTTTTGATCTGGCTGCTATTGTGGAAAGGCACATTCGGTTTCATTGAAAACGGAATCTCTTTTCTTGGACTTGTAACCGTTATCTTTATAATTGCCGCGGTCAGTCTCCATCCGTCTTACCACGATATTGCCGCGGCCGTAATTCCTTCGCTTCCCCAGCGTAACGAACCAGGGTACTGGTTCATTGCCGTCAGTATCCTGGGCGCTTCGATTACCCCTTACCTGATGTACTTCTATTCATCGGGAGCGATCGAGGACAAATGGGACAAAAGCGATTTAGGAATGAACAAAGTAGTGGCGGGACTGGGGATGAGCTTTGGCAGCATAATCTCTATCGCGATACTTATTTTGGCTGCATTCATCTTTCAGCCAATCGGCATCCAGGCTGATCAATACCAGCAGTTGCCTTTGCTTCTAACAAAAATTTACGGCTACTGGGGATTGATACTGTTTGCGGCGTCGTTGGGGATTGCGTGCCTTGGAGCTTCACTTGAGGTAAGTCTTGAGACTGCTTACATGATGGCTCAGGGGTTTGGCTGGAACTGGGGAAAGAACGTGCATCCAAAAGAGGCCGCCAGGTTCAGCCTGACATATACAATAGTGATCCCTCTTGCTGCGTTGCTTATCGTTGCCGGAATCAATCCGTTAAAGCTGACAATTTTTTCGATGGCGCTGACCTCTGCGACGCTTCCAATCGCCGTTGTGCCATTTCTGTTGCTGATGAACGACAAGAATTACGTAGGCGATTACAAAAACGGCTGCTTTAGCAATGCGGTTGTCCTTTTTATAATTGGTATGGCATTTGTGCTGGCCGTCGTTAGTATTCCACTGGAGATCGCAGGAGGATGAAAAGAACAACACTGCTGGTGCGCGACATTTTAGATAAACAGTTAGTTGACCGCAATGGTCGGAATATGGGCAAGGTCGACGGCGTTATTATAGAATTGCGCGACGATAAGCCTCCGCGAGTAACATATATTGAAGTGGGCGCTATAACACTTGCGCGGCGACTGAACTCACGCTTGGCCGAATGGGTCAAGTCACAGTTTACGAAAGTGCGACTAGCACGCTCTGAAGCCTACCTGATCCCCTGGTCGAAAGTTCGCGATATCGGTATCGATGTTGAAATCGATATGAACGCAGAAACCTGCGCGGCATTCAAGCTTGAGCGGTGGATTCGCGATCACATCATCAGGCATATTCCAGGAGCATGACTTTGAGAAGATCTAAAGTCCATTTAGAGTTGTTGCTGTCAAAAAAAGTGCTGGATCAGTGTGGCCGACCCATCGGCCGCATTGAGGATGTTCATGCGGAATCGATTGGTGACGACCTTGTAGTTAAGGAATACCTGGTTGGTCCCCACGCTCTGATAGAACGGTTCGCTATAACGATCAAGGTGCATTCAATTTTGAAAAAGCTGGGTTTATTGCGGCCAATCCAACGATACAAAATTCCATGGGATAACTTGGATCTGACAAATCCTGATTCTCCGCGTCTTATAGGAGATGTATCGAAGCTCACGAAAATTCGCATATCCTGATTGGCGCGGTACTCGATCAATAATAAGTAATCATCCTGTAAAAAACAGACGCAGGTTGTTGTTGCGTGTTGCCATCGGTTGTGACCAGTCGGGAATCGGTTCGTTTAATCCAATTGCCTTTTGCGTCGTACTCATAGCTACAGAATATGGTGTCCCTGATTGCATCGGTCTTCGGATCAAATGTGCGGTGCTCTTTTATTTCGCCGTTGTCGCCCAGAACATTCACGTACTTTTGATTGAGGGTCCCGTCTCCGCTATAGACCAATTCTTCTACTTCGTTTCCCTTGTAATTGAATAGATGACGCGAGGCGAGCTTGCCGTCGTTGTGGAAAGATACGTCTTCGGTAAATCGTCCTTTCTCATTGTATTTGTACTTGTGCAGTAGGTTATATCGAGTATCGGCCTTGGAGGAAGCTGAAGTTGCAACAGCAGGTGGTGGATCGTATTCGTGCCGCACGATTCCGGAGTTCTCTACTCTATTGCCATCAATGTAACCATAGACGGTAATCTGAAAAAGATTGCCGCGGTAATCGTACAAGTCCTTTCTGGTTAGATTGCCTTCGTCATTAAAATTATAAGTTATAGTCGGTTTCCTTTTGACAGAGGCTCGGCCTGTCAAATCCTCGTCTTCGACAGCAACAGTCTTTACTTTACCCTTCAGACCTTGGTCCTGAGCGTCAGTTACCGCTTTTCTGACGCTCGATTTTTGAGGCAACGGTGACGGAGTCGCATCCGCAATTCTCTTTTTGGATATCGCGGCGGCCTCGGCTGGTGAAATCACCTTGAATGTGTCCATGGTCTTCAGTGCGACATCTAACTGTGCTGACTGATCGTTCGGTATGTTCAAAAGAACCTGATAAACACGATTGCCGATCACAAAAATTCGAAAAACCGCGACGCTTTGCGGAAGCGAAAACCGCAACTCATCACCCGAATAAGGTGTTTGCAAAGGCTCGTCTTTTAACAGGCTGCCGTCTGCTGATTTGGCCTGAGTCAGTACGGCGTCATGAACTTCGTTCAGAACTTGCTGAGCGCTAGCCTGATCGATCGGAGGATTGCCGTCTGCGAAAGTGACGCCGAACTGGCCTTCGGTCATTCTCCAGGTGAATGCCATTCCTGAGAGCGACCTTGTCGGAGTTTTACTCGTTAAAGGACCAGCGCTGCTTACGTTTTGCGGAAGGGCAATTGAAAACTGGCCTTCCGCGGAAACAAATGGCATTGATGCGTCAACTGTGGTTACCGATTGCTTATAACCTTGTCGAGTCAGGCCGTTTGCAAGAACGCTCAGCGTCAGGCAAAGCAAACAGCCTATCGCTAATAGACGATTCACAAATAAGTTGACAGGTATTTTCTTGTTTAATGCCATCAAGATAGATTACCACAATCAGCAATCACAGATTCTATTTGCACTTTTACGTCTGTCGGTCCAAAATTGGTCCTCGACAGCGTCCCGCCAAATTTATCCCTGATCTAAAGAGGAATATGAAGAACATTTCTGTCAGACGGCTGGTTTCCGTTATTGCCGTAGCGTGTTGTCTTGTTTCATCGCTTGTTGTGGCTGTTGGTCAGAGCCCGGATACAGCTCACACCCCGGAAAAAGGCAGCGCCGAACGCAAAGCGATAATGGACGCGCTTCGCGAAGATTTTAAGAAGGCAAACGATCAGCAGGTTGTTTTCCAGGTTAATTATCTGAAGGTTCACAACGGCTGGGCCTGGACTGACACTACGCCGCTCGATGCCAAAGGAAAACCTGTCGCCGAAGGTGGGACTTCTCTTTTGCACAATGTGAGTGGCACGTGGCAGGTGATCGACTTATCCACAATATCGGAAGACCCCGACAATCCCATGGGACAGGAAGAGGCGAGTCCGGGGTTTGTTAAGAATCTACGAAAGAAATATCCTGATGTTCCGCTGGACATCTTTCCGAAACGGAAAAAATAATGATTGCGTCAGTGAACAGGGCGATCACGGTTTCTTAGTCAGGCGCTTTATGTCTCCGTCTTCAAGAATCTTGAACGTGCTCAGCGTTTTCGCCGCCGTTGATTTATCTTCCTTTGGCTGCGTCTGTGGTACATTGGCGGTGAGCACATATATGCGGTCCAGCGCGACGTATGCTCTGGTGAATACAACAAGATCCTGTGTTTCCCAGCGAAACTCGCGGCCGGGATAGACTCCCAAACGCGTCGGCATATCTTCGATGTTTTTGCCTTTTTCGACATCCATCTGGTAACGGATCTGACGGCGAACAGCATCCAAAAGCCTGAGCGGACTGCGCAGCAGCACCCCGGACGGCCTATCAGCAAAATAGAGCGTGTAGGAACACTCTGCCATATGCCACGTGTAGCCCTGGCCGGTGAATTTGCCTATCCCCATATCCCAGCTAACGGGATCTCCAGTTACCTGCGGCAGAGCGATTGAGAACTTGCCTTCAGGGGAAATAAAAGGTTTCGACTTATCAAGTTTAAGTTCCGGCCCTTCCTGGCTTTTGTTATCCGGAGTCTGCGTGCAGAGA
Organism: Blastocatellia bacterium; assembly: GCA_035652355.1. Classification (GTDB taxonomy): domain Bacteria; phylum Acidobacteriota; class Blastocatellia; order DASRDY01; family DASRDY01; genus DASRDY01. Next base: position 134,334 of record DASRDY010000170.1, on the reverse strand, counting down.
ACAACGCTGACAGAAAGAAGGATGGCAAAGATGATCTTGATCATGCAAATGTGACTCTCGATTTTGCTATTCGGCGGTCTCGGCCCAGTGGCGGCCAATAACCTTACCATAGATCGGAGTCCGGCCTATAGACCCGAAATTCAAAATAATCTTGAGATTAATTTCATCGAGCCTCACCTTCGACAACACCGGCGGTAGGACCGATATCAACTTGTGTGAGTCTGTTGCATTTCTGTTGAACACAATTTAACGCGAAAGTTAATTGACAAACACTCGCGACTAATTGTATTGTTCGGCCTGTAGCTACTATCGTATTGCGTAGTTTTTATGGGGCAGCCCTAAGCCCTCGTAATCAGCCCTTTTAACAGGTCTTAAGTCGACCGTCCTCACAACAAGTTTCATCGTTAACGGATGGGCCGGAGGTCTAGGTATGTTTAAAAAGTGTTGCTCAATCTTGTTATTTGGCTGCATCTATCTCAACCTTCTGCCCCTTAACAGTATCGCCTGTGGTGTCGAACGATGGTCGGTCAAGACCGGAACGGATCCGGATGCGCACCTTGTTAATCTTAACGCGCCGCAGACTACGACGATTGCTACGATGAGAGCGTTAACTGCGCCGAATCCTATTCCGACAAACAATCGGGTTGCGCCAACAGAGACTACGGTTTGGGTAATAAATGCGACGATCACTGAATATAAACTCGAAGACGATCAGGACTATCACATCGTAATTGCCGACTCGTCAGGCAACACGATGATTGCCGAAATACCGGCTCCGACCTGCGTCGGTTCCGGAAGCCCGTTTTTGAGCGGCATTACCAACGCTCGGTCACAATTCGACGCCAAATTTTCTGTCACAACCAGTTTTCAAACTACCAGTACCCCGGTGCAGATAACAGGTGTCGGAATGTTTGATTTCCTGCACGGTCAGACGGGCGTGGCCCCGAACGGCATTGAGCTTCACCCGGTTCTGAACGTCAATTTTAATCCGACCAGCAATCCTGATTTTTCGATTTCCGCATCGCCGTCCTCGGTGTCTATTGCTCAGGGTAGCCTTGGCACCTCAACAATTTCGACCTCAGTAGTCAACGGGTTCAATTCGGCCGTGTCCTTATCCGCCTCGGGTCTTCCGACGGGCGCGACGGCAAGCTTCAGCCCGACCTCAATCGGAGCCCCTGGGTCGGGCTCGTCGACAATGACCATCAACGTCGGAGCGTCAACACCGACCGGGACATCTACAATAACCGTAACAGGCACGGGAGGAGGGAAGACTCACACAACGACGGTCGGATTGACGGTGACGGCATCGACTGGCACTCAGTTATTAGGTAACACCGGATTCGAAAATGGATCTACTAATCCGGCTCCGTGGTCAGTGACTTCCGGTGTTGTTAACAACTCAACCAGCGAGCCACCGCACGCAGGTACGTGGGATGCCTGGTTAGATGGCTACGGAACTACGCATACGGATACAGTTTCGCAGCAAGTGACGATTCCGTCGACTATTACCACCGCGACGCTCACATTCTGGCTGCATATCGATACGGCAGAGACCAGCACGACCACGGCATTTGATACTTTGAAAGTACAGGTAAAGAATACATCCGGAACCGTGCTTTCGACTCTGGCGACATACTCGAATCTGAATCACAATACAGGCTATCAGCAGGTCACTTTCAATCTCGCTTCGTTCAAAGGCCAAACTATTCAGATCTGGCTGACCGGCGCCGAAGACTCGACACTGCAAACCTCATTTGTTGTTGATGACTTTTCACTCGTCGTGCGATGATGAGTTGAGCTTTGAAAAGCGCTTTTAACTGCGCTTATCAGGGAGGCTACATGGCAAAGCGGCTATTAACTACGCTAACGGTTGTATTGACGCTGATTGGATGTCTGTATAGTCAGCAGAACCCTAAATCTACAAACAATTCACCATCGAACGACGACGTTCTCTTTGATAACGACGGCGGACGCGTCTTCGTGGTGCGCCGGAACGATGTACCCTGGAATAAGCTGACAAATCACGGCGGTCCTGTCATCAATCAGCCTTCTCAGGTAAACATTTTCCTGGGCAAGGCCTGGTCGAAGACGGCTAACAAATCGCGAGAGGGACTGTTTACCAATCCGCTGCTAGCGATTGATGCGGCCGGCAAAGACTTTCTCAGTAGCCATCAAATAACGTTTAGCGAGACCGAACCGCTCAGCCAGGAAGCGCTCGACTTCACTGCGGAAGGCTCCACGATTAATGATCTCCAGGTCCAGTCCACGCTAAATGATATGTTCGATCATAAGTGGCTGAACGCTCCCGATGTGAATACTATCTATGTCGTTTTTCTTCCGCCTGGTGTTCAATCGACGCTCGGTGAAATGGTCGGAGGAAAACACTACCTCGCCTACCATAACTTTGTTCATCTGTTCGATGTGCAGGTCCATTACGTGGTAGTGCCTTTCGAGCCCGACGCCAAAACGGCACAACACGCAGCGGCGCGAGCCATCATCGATACGGCATTGAATCCGGCGGGAACTGGTTGGTACTGAGATATGCAGGTTCTCCGTTATGAACTATTCCCATCGACGAATCTTTGTTGCTGTTTGTCTGGTCGCACTGTTAATAGCTTCTAGCTTTGTCCGCGCGGCCGCGCAGCAATCTTTAACATCATCAACTCAGAATAAATCGGCGATTCCAAAACTTGATGATGATGCAATGCGTGAACTGGTCGGGTTAACCGGAAAGCGAACGCGATCACTGATGGTATATCTCTGGTATACCGCCTGCCAGCCTTGCGATCAAAGGCTCGCCGATATTGATAAGCTGTATCTGGAATTTAGAAACAAAGGGCTCGATATGGCGTTGGTGGCCATCGAGCCCATGGATGAGCCTGAAGCACTATCGAAATATTTGAAAGATCACCAGATTGTCACGCCGACTTACCTGCTCAACACCTTTGAAGACGATCTGAGCAACGATGTCTTTCTAAAAGACTGGGAAGCAATCGTGCCTTCAGTATTCTTTTATGATCGAAAGGGACACCTCGTTTTCTCAGAGACCAAAGAAGCTCGTATTGACTATGCGCAATTGAAGCCTCGCGTAACGGCGGCTCTCTCAACCATCAAGTAATTTATTTAACAATAAATGTTGTCGGTACCGTGTTAAGGGTTTTTCCCGAAACTTTGTCAAGGATGTTGACTGAAACCTGATACGTGCCAGGTTCTAACTTTAAAGCTAGCATCCGACCGACGGTTAGTCTCGGGCCATCGATGTCTTTAATCCCCGCTTTGCCGTCTTCGGTGATTCGCGCTACCTCCGCGCCATCGTGAGTTACAACGTAGTCGACGTTGACGTTTGGCATCAGCGTATATTGATTAATCGATGTGTTGTATATCTGCAGAAATACACCGAATGGAACTCCAGGCTTGAATGTTCCAGAGATATTCGGATGCACTTTGTATCGGCCTATAACGAACTGACCTGCGGCCACGCCGTCCAATTGTGTGATATCGCTGGCAAGGATCACGGAACTGGTACTCAATTCGCTGGGTTTATATCGAGGCACGATGAAGGATTGATGAATGATACTTAATTTGCCGCTGTTGATATCCTGAGCAACCAGGTCCAGTTTGTATCGCCCTGGCTCAAGCATAATCTTCATCTGATAGATCGATTTCACCTGTTGCCCATCCGCGACGTCGCGATCCGTATAGCGTGCTGTTGTGATTGCTTGTTCAAAGAATCGAGGAGGCCCGCCGATTATTTGCGTGACTTTTCCGGAAACATTAACCGTGCCTTGATAGATTCCTCCCTTGTTTGCCAGCGCCAGGTCTTTGTTCTCGATTAAGATACTGAACGAGGTGATTACGTCCTGACCAGCTCGGACGTAATCCGTGCGTAACGCAACAGGCAGCACTTCCGTTTCCGCCAGTACCGGATCGACGCTTCCGCTGAGTCCAGGCAGCTTGGCAATAGCCGGAACTTTATCGATATTATAAAGAGTCTCGAGCCTTTCGAATTCTTTATTGTATTGCCCGGACAATGGATCACCTTTCAAACCGCCAAACGCGATTCGGTCCGTTTTGCTGGAAAGATTCATTTGCTCGCTTAGCGTTAGTCCCGCTCCTGGCACATATAACAAGGCATCTTTCTCATCAGGACTGTGCGCGACGTGGTATTCGCCTGACATCGTGGGATCGACGAATTCAATTTCAACTCCTTCGCCGACGTTGTCCAGGTGGCGATAGAACCATGTTTCGAACGGATAGGTGCTGGTCGATCCGCCGCCTTCTGCGGCAGTACGCTCGTATTGACCGCCGGCGGGATGGCTGTCTACGCTGTCAGGCGGTCCAAATCGGATGTAGATGCGACCTCGATCGGTGTTTCTGCCAGGAATACCAGAAGTGTAATGAGCGTCTGCGTAAGCCACTCGACGGTAATATTCGTCTTTATATTCGTTTTCCGGAGTATCCGGATCGGGATCGCGGCGCTGCCAGAACCGCTCGATAAAAGCTTCGCGCTCGTCATCGGTTTGGAGGCTGTCGTAAGATTTGCGCTCTTCGTCGGTGATTATCCACTGGACTTCTTTCGGCCATTCTTTATAGACCTTGTCTTTACTTTCAGACCGTTTCTTATCTTTATTGTTGTCGTTTTTCTGGTGGCCGAATATGGGAAGGGCACCTATGCTGACCGACATCATCAGAAACCAAACTACCACGTGTGGGAAACGTCGCCTCAATTGCATAGAACACTCCTGTGAGCTTTTACGCAGAGGCAATAACTGATGGAAGATAAGGTCGTGCGGTTTGTGACCTTGGATGGCGTAGAACTTACGCGTTTAAGGTGCCGCAGTCAAGATTTCATTCAATAATTTAGAGGTGATGACGACTTGACCGGTCGCAAGTCTCAGGTTGTTGACAATCCAAAAACGCTATGTTACAACCGCAACTTCTATATATCGACTAACAGCAATAATTAGCCTTAATGCCCCTAAGGCCTTAACGGTGTGCTAAAAGGCGAAAGAGAAGACGCCGCATGGCAGACGAGAATAAGAGCGACGGGTCCGACGTCGCTCCTGACAAACCAGCAGGAACAGGCGCTCCCGAAGAGGATAAGTACAAGACTCAGCCTCTGAGCGCGGTACCAGCCGATGCTGCGCCAAAACTCCCAGAGACTAAACCCGAACCGCCAGCAAAAACCGAAGCTGAAACGACTGAGCCACCCAAACCTGTTGCGGAAAAACCGGTTAAACCTGCTGCTTCGGCCGGCGAAGCAAAGCCGGCGGCAGAAGCAAAGACTCCCGGCGAAAAGCCTGCTCCGAAGCAGGCTGCTGAAGCCAAGGCTGCGGGCGACAAGCCGACCCCGACTCCGAAGCCAGCCGCAAAGGCGCCACCGAAGAAACCGCCCGAGGTCGAGACGATTGCGATTCCGGACGATCCGCTCGTGGTTGCTTTAAAAGGCAAATTTCCGGATACCGTCATCGACGCTTTCGCCATACTGAAGCAAAAGGTTATACGCATTAACCGCAGCGCCGTACTGGATGTGTGTCGTTATTTGAGGGACGATTCGGCTCAGCAGTATAACTTCCTAACTGATGTCACGGCGCTCCATCATCCGAAGGCGGACAAGAAATTCGAAGTCATCTATGTTCTTTATTCAATCCCTAGAAACGAACGTGTGCGATTGAAAGTGCCGCTGGCGGAAGGCGAATCCGTTCAAAGCATAACTTCGCTATGGAGCACTGCAAACTGGCTTGAGCGCGAAGTTTACGATATGTTCGGGATAACATTCGAAGGCCACCCCGACTTGCGACGCATACTGCTGCCGGAGGATTGGGTGGGATATCCGCTTCGGAAAGAATATCCGCTGGAATATGAGGACAACGAGTGGGTAGCCAAGCATCTGGATATCAGGCCATTGGCAGAAGGCGCGGATTATACCGGTAAGTTTGAATGATTTTGTTTAGTTAGGATGAGTTCTTAAAAGCTATCGTAATATAAGGTCATTCTTCATTTAGCGACTCGTCCTGACTCTTCTGCGGTTTTATTATGTCAATCACTGAAAAGGATATTCTGAAAATAGCCGAGGCTCGTACGCGTATTGAGCCAATGTTCGACACGCAGGAGATGACCCTGAATATGGGTCCGCAGCATCCGTCCACACACGGAGTGCTGCGGGTGGTGTTGAAACTGGACGGCGAAACCGTAATTGATCTGGATTGCGATATTGGTTACCTGCATCGCGGCGTCGAAAAGATCGCCGAAAATCGAACCTATCCGATGATTGCGCCATATCACGACCGCACCGACTATATTGCGGCAGTGTCGAATGGTCTTTGCTGGGTCGAGACCGTAGAGAAAGTGATGGGACTGGAGGTTCCCAAACGCGCGCAGTACATCAGAATAATCCTGACAGAATTGAACAGGATTACCTCGCACCTGCTGTGGTTGGGAACGCACTGCATTGACCTGGGAGCGTTTACGATTTTCCTTTACGCGTTCCGCGAGCGCGAAGAGATTCTGAAGATCTTCGAAAACTACTTCGGCGCTCGATTGACGACGCACGCCTTCAGGATCGGCGGTTTCTGGTGGGATACCTATCCCGGATTTGAAGAGCAGGTCAAATTCTTCTGCGATTATTTTCCGGAAAAGATCAAAGAATACGAGATCATCCTCAACGAAAATCGCATCTGGCTTCAGCGAACTGTCGGCATAGGTTTGATTTCCCCCGAAGATGCCGTCGACATAGGTCTGACCGGACCTCCGTTGCGTGGTTCTGGGGTTAACTACGATATTCGCAAAGCGATGCCGTACGAAGCCTATGAAGAGATGGATTTCATTGTGCCGCTTGGCAAAGCCGGCGACACCTATGACCGCTTCCTCGTCAGAATGGAAGAGATGAAGCAGAGCCGCAACATTGTCTTGCAGGCTCTCGATAAATTGAAAGAGACTGAAGGTCAGCCGGTAATCGCGAAAGTACCGAAAGTTATTAAGCCACCGATCGGCGAAGTCTATCATTCGATTGAAGGACCAAAAGGTGAGCTGGGAATTTTCCTGGTCAGCGACGGTACGAACAAACCGTCGCGAATGCGTATCCGTCCGCCATCATTTATTAATTTGCAGGCGTTGCGTCAGATGTGTATCGGTCATCTGGTTGCGGACGTAGTTGCGATAATCGGAACGCTGGATATTGTGCTTGGCGAAATTGATCGCTAGATGTTGCAGTAACATATGACAAATCTCCTCATGCAGATTGCCGGACCGGCTGGATGGCTGCGAAGCGTTTTGCCGCAAAGCATTTCCGACAGCGTTGTTTATGACGTCATCTGGCCATTAATCCAGATTGCGGTCGCTCTCTTCATCGTAATGACGCTGGTCGCCTATTTGACTCTTGCCGAACGCAAGATCAGCGCCTGGATCCAAAGCCGAATGGGTCCAATGCGCGTAGGTCCTTGGGGATTGCTTCAGCCCGCCGCTGATGGACTGAAGCTCTTAATCAAAGAAGACATTATTCCGCTGCTCGCCGACAAAGCCGTATTCACCATCGCTCCGATAGTTTCAATGGTCGCGGCAATAACGGTTCTGGTGATTATTCCCTACGGTGCGGGATGGGCCCCCATCACCGACGTAAACATAGCCTTGCTGTTCATTCTGGCATTCTCGTCTGTCGGTACATTGGGAATCATTCTCGGTGGCTGGGCGTCGAATTCTAAATATCCTTTGCTGGGTGCGCTTCGTTCGTCGGCGCAAATGATCTCTTATGAAGTCGCAATGGGACTGGCACTGATCGGACCGTTGATGTGGTCAAAGACGTTATCGATGGTCGGCATCGTCAATGCCCAAAATGGTGATCATATCTGGTACGTCTTCTATCAGCCGCTCGGGTTTCTAATCTATTTTGTCTGTGCGCTTGCCGAAACCAATAGAGCACCGTTTGATCTGCCTGAGGCCGAATCGGAACTGACCGGTGGATTCCACACCGAATACAGCGGTTTCAGATTCTCGCTCTATTTCATTGCCGAGTACGCGGCGATGTTCACGGTTTCCGCGATAGCAGTCACGGTCTTTCTGGGCGGGTGGGATTTCGGCGGACTGATTGGTCATTTTCTGGCTAACACTCATCAGAACGTGTACACCGTTATCAGCATTATCGTTTTCTTCGGCAAGGTTCTTTTGTTGCTGTGGGCCTTCATGTGGTTCAGGTGGACATTCCCTCGTTATCGCTATGACCAATTGATGGATGTAGGCTGGAAGTGGTTGATCCCGGCTTCCCTCGCGAATATCGTCTTAACGGGTGTTTGGTTTGTGATCGGAATTTCAATTCCCGACGGTAAGCCATTTTTGAAGAACTATGGAACTTACATCGCGGCTCCTGGATTTCCGGCAAAGGCTTATGTAATCGGCAGTGCGTTTCTCGTAACGATTACCTTAACTGCTATACTGTTGTCGTCGATAAACAAGCACTCGCGCGATTTCAATCTTCGCACTCAACGGCAGCTACAGTTACAGAAACGCGCGGAGCGACTGGCTGAAGCGGGAAATATGTAATATGTCAGAAAAACAGGGATTAAAAGATTTTATTTCGCGGCTGCTTTTGCTCGATCTGGTCAAAGGTCTGATTGTGACCTTGAAGTACCATAACGCCGCCCTCGTTCAGAAGCGTGGAGCAACAGGTCAAGGCGATGATCCGTTGAAAGGCATCTACACCAAGCAATATCCGAAAGAGCGCCCCATCGTCGCCGAGCGTTTTCGCGGAGCGCCGCGACTCAATAACGATCCGGAAACGGGCGAGACGCTTTGTATCGCCTGCAATCTCTGTGCGCTTGCCTGCCCGGAGGACTGTATAAACGTCGGCTCCGAAAACCGCGAGGTGATGGAAGGCGGCAAGCTGAAGAAAAAGAAGGTTCTGACGGTTTACACTTTTGATACGTCGCGCTGCATGTTCTGCAATCTGTGCTCTGAAGCGTGTCCCACTGATTGCGTCGAGCTTACGCAGAATTTCGAACTGGCAAGCTATACCCGAATCGGGGCTATGTGGGACCGAGAAGATCTTGAAGGCGGTCGCGCGATAAAGCAGTACACGAGTTAGTTAGCGTTTCTTGCGTCTTAAAATTTGCATTCGAACAGCGAATGACAGTCTCCGTTATTCGCAAGTAAGCAAAAACCTATAATGCTGCATCCCGGGGTTGAAACATACTTATTTTATCTCCTTGCGTTCACCGCGCTGATTATGGCGATCTTTGTGGTGACCGCGCGAAGCGCCGTACATAGCGCCCTGTTCCTGATCTCAACGCTGATTACCGTTGCTGGCATGTTCGTTCTGCTCCACGCAGAGTTCATAATGGGCGTTCAGATCCTGGTTTACGTTGGTGGTGTGATGGTTCTGTTCCTGTTCGTCATCATGCTTGTCAACGTGAAAGAGGAAGAAACGGAAAGCGCTCGCATTTTTACTGGCCAGCAGTGGCCGGCTATTATACTCGTCTTTTTACTGGGAGCCGGGTTTCTTTTCTCAATGAGCCGCCTCCGAACCGACGGAGACACATTGTCAAATTCCGAGAAGCTGGCAGCGGTTACGGCGGCCAAAGCGAGAGTTGCGGTTGTTGCCGGTGGAGGGTCGCATAACACCCAGGAAGTCGGCGCGGCTTTGTACAACCAGGCGGCATTGCCGTTTGAGATCGCATCGATTTTGTTATTGGTAGCAATGGTAGGTTCCGTGCTGCTGGCTCGTGGACGAAGACAGGAAAAGACTCTAGATGGACCTCCAGAAGTTTGAGGGATGCCGATGAACCCTTTACTTTTTGCATTATTTATACAGGCGTCAGAGACTACGGCTCAGGGGCCGCTTTCTCGACTTCAAAATGGACCGCCGCTTTCGACGTTCATGACGTTGTCGTTCCTGCTCTTTATTCTGGGCGTGGCCGGAGTTCTGACTAGACGCAACATCATCATTATATTCATGTCGATTGAGTTGATCCTGAATGCGGTCAATCTGAATATGATTGCTTTTTCGCGGTACTACCAGCTGGCCGGAGGCGGGAATATCTATACCGGACAGATATTTACGATCTTTATTATCGTAGTCGCTGCCGCCGAGGCCGCAATCGGACTTGGCATAGTCATCGCAATGTATCGCAATCGCGAAACGGTTAAGATCGACGAAATCGACCTTTTGAAGTGGTAGGTTTACGGCAAAGAATCCGAAGGTCACGGGTGCTGGCAATATAAAATGCTTCAACTAATCTGGCTAATTCCGATTCTTCCTCTGGTAGGCGCGGCCATCAACGGGCTGCTGGGGAAACGCGTATTCAAGAACAACGAAAAGTTGATCGGAGTCATTGCCGCAGGTGCGGTTGGACTTTCGTTTATCATCGCGCTCGGCGCGTGGTTGCAGTACACGTTTAATTACGGGCCCTCGCATGGACACGCTCCGTTCGTAAATGAACTGGTCAGCTATACCTGGATCACAGGCGGAGCGTCCGTTACCACATTAGGACACGATATTGGTCGTTATCTCCAGGATGGTCTGACAATCAAGTGGGCATATCAGATCGATCCCCTGTCGGGCGTGATGATTCTGATCGTCACCGGTGTTGGCTTCCTGATCCATGTCTTCGCCATTGGTTATATGCACGGCGAGACTGGTTTCTATCGCTTCTTCGCCTATCTAAATTTGTTTATGTTCATGATGCTCGTGCTGGTGCTGGGCTCGAACTTCATGATGATGTTTGTGGGCTGGGAAGGTGTCGGTCTCTGCTCGTATCTCCTGATCGGCTATTATTTTGATAAGCAGGAAGCGGGAGACGCATCGAAGAAAGCATTTGTCGTAAACCGAATCGGCGATTTCGGTTTTATGCTGGCCATTCTGGCGATTTTCAGCACATTCGGAACACTGGATTTCAGCGAAGTCGGCAAAGCGATTTCTACTCATGGATACGCGGTCGAGGCCTTTGGCACATTCGGATTGATGTCGTGGATTGCCCTAGGTCTTTTCATCGGCGCAACCGGCAAGAGCGCGCAGATTCCCCTCTACATCTGGCTGCCCGATGCAATGGCTGGTCCGACTCCGGTGTCTGCACTGATCCACGCCGCAACGATGGTTACCGCAGGCGTTTATATGGTGACACGCACGAATTTCATTTTCCAGCGATCCGGGACGATGATGTTCGTGGTTGCGTTGGTTGGAGCATTAACTGCGCTGGTCGCCGCGACCATCGCATTTACCCAGACTGATATCAAGAAGGTCTTGGCATATTCGACTGTTTCGCAACTCGGTTATATGTTCCTTGGCTGCGGCGTCGGAGCATTCGTTTTCGGTATTTTCCACGTGATGACGCACGCGTTCTTTAAGGCGCTGATGTTTCTTGGATCAGGTTCGGTGATTCACGGAATGCATCACGAACAGGATATGCGGCTGTATGGTGGGTTGAAGAAGTGGATGCCAGTTACATATATTACCTTTATGGCCGGGTGGATTGCCATCTGCGGCATATTCCCGTTCGCCGGATTCTTCTCTAAAGATCCGATTCTTGGTAATGCATTTAGTACTGCTCAATATTTTCCGAACGGCTATGGAAAGATATTGTGGGCAATCGGTTTTATCACCGCAGGGTTTACTGCGTTCTACATGACTCGGTTGATGGCGCTGACGTTCTGGGGAGAATATCGATATAACGATCGCGCGCTGCAGTTAGAAGTCCGAAGCGAACACGTTCCTGCTGATCAAGGTCACGATCACGACAAGGCGCATGGCGATGCAGAGGAAGAAGCCACTGCACACGAGCACGGCCCTGGCCACGGCGGCCAGTTCTTCCCGCACGAATCGCCAAAAGTAATGCTTGTGCCGTTGATGGTTCTCGCGGTTCTGTCGGTTGTTGGCGGCTGGGTTGGCTGGCCGGCTGCGCTGGGGTGGCAAGGCCCGTTCACGAGATGGCTTGAGCCGGTGATTGCCAAGGTTGCGCCTGCTGAGCACGCTCAAGGCGAGCACGCACAGTTACCGCTAGATAAAGAAGGTCACGTTGTCATTCGCAAGGTCGCATTGCAGGAAGAATCCACCGGTGCTCCGGAAAAGGAAAAAACGGACCCGATCGAATATGTCCTGATGATTGCCTCTGTCGGCTGGGCCGCTTTGTGTATGTTCATTGCCTATTTGGTCTATATCAAAAATGGTCCCTTTGCGATGGCTGATAAGATAGCGAATTCGATACGGCCTCTATATATAGGCAGCAAGAACCTCTGGTACTGGAACGATCTTTGGGACAATAAATTCATTGAATTGATGAAGCGATTCGACAACTTGTTGTGGGGAGCTGATTCACAGGGAGTCGATGGCGGCGTCAATGGAACAGCTTGGCTCACCAGATCCAGCAGCGCCGTATCTGGCTGGATTGATAAATATGTAGTCGACCTCGTCGTAAATCTGGTGGGATGGTTTGTGCGAATCGGGTCCGTATTCTTCCGGGCGGCGCAAACAGGATTTACGCAGAACTATATGCTTGCGATTATTATTGGGATCTTCATCCCGATAGCTTTTATCGTGTTAACACGGTGGTTTAGTCAGTAAACGACAATTTATCTTTCGATTATTCTGCAAGGAGACGCTCTTAAGATGCAGTATCCTAACCTGTCGATTGTTACCTGGCTGCCTGCGGTGGGCGCCCTCATCATGCTCTTCTTCCCGAAGACGAAAGATGATTGGTTTCGATGGTTCGCAACGATCTGGGCGGTTATCTCTTTCCTATCGTCGGTTCCACTTTTAGTTCACTACGACCGCAATCTGGCGGGAATGCAGTTTATTCAGGATCACGAGTGGATTCCGCTGATCGGCGCCCGATACACAATGGCGGTCGATGGCATCAGCGTAGTGCTGATCCTGCTGACGACGCTTCTTGGAATAATCGCGTGTCTCTGTTCGTGGAATTACATTCAGGAGCGAAACAAAGAATACTACATATTCATTCTGCTGCTGCAGACAGGAATGATCGGCACTTTCTGCGCGATGGATATGTTCCTGTTCTATGTGTTCTGGGAAGTGATGCTGGTCCCGATGTATTTCCTGATAGGAATATGGGGTGCGGAAAATCGCCTGTATGCTGCGATCAAATTCTTCCTTTACACGCTGGCCGGTTCTGTCGTGATGTTGCTGGGTATTTTGAAGCTCTATTTCATTTTCCCAGGACTGGCACAGTCGCACGCAGGTCAGCTTGCTGATATTGCTGCAGCGATGAGTACGGGCCAGAACGGCGCGGTAAACACGCCAATGCATGATTTGATCATGGCCGGTTTGAAAGCGGGACAAACTGGTAGCGCTTCTTTCAATATCCTGTCGCTACAGGCAATCGGACATTTCATTGATCCGGGATTGCAGATCTGGTTGTTTGTAGCATTCGCGTTGGCGTTTGCGATCAAAGTTCCAATGTTCCCGTTCCATACCTGGTTGCCCGATGCTCACGTGCAAGCTCCGACCGCGGGTTCAGTCATTCTGGCGGGCGTGCTGCTGAAGTTCGGAACATACGGATTCCTGCGCTTCAACCTGCCGATCTTCCCCGATGCAAGCAAGAACCCAACAGTGGTTAAAGTAATGCTGCTGCTATCGGTCATCGGCATCATCTACGGCGCATTGGTCGCTATGGCGCAGAAGGATATGAAGAAACTGATTGCCTATTCTTCTGTCAGTCACATGGGAATGATCATGCTGGGTATCTTTGCGCTAAATCCAAATGGGTTGAATGGCGCAGTTACGCAGATGCTAAACCACGGCATTTCGACCAGCGCACTATTTCTTTGCGTAGGCGTGGTCTACGAGCGTCGCCATACCAGAGAGATCGCCCAATACGGTGGAATATCGTCGGTCATGCCGAACTACGCAGTGATCTTCCTGATAATGACTTTATCATCTATTGGATTGCCGTTACTCAATGGCTTTATCGGCGAGTTCCTTATCCTGCGAGGGTCATTCGAAGCCAGCAGCGGATGGTGGCACAACTACGCGTGGACGTTCCTTGCCGCAACGGGAATCATTTTGGGCGCTGCCTATATGTTATGGCTGTACCAGCGAGTGATGTTCGGCAAGGTCACAAACGAGAAGAACCTGAAGCTTTCGGATCTGAATGTTCGGGAAATGATTTACTTTGCGCCTCTGGTTGTTCTGGCGTTTTGGATCGGCGTTTATCCGAAACCGTTCATCTCGTACTTTGACAAGCCGGTCGATCTGATCTCTTACCAGGTTAATCCGCGCACAACGCAGAATCCGCTTGGATATCCAAAACCAAGTGACATTCCAAAGCTCGCGCAACAAATGCAGATTAAGATGCTGGTGCCGCCGGCCCCAGGCCAAGTGCAGCAAACAAGCGGTTCCGCGCCTTCTCAGCCGGCGCCTGCAACAGAGACATCGCACTAATTAATTAAGCTATGCAGACTCAATCGACAATGGACTTTGCCACGCTCTTAAGTCAAACGTTTCCTTATTTGACGCCGGAGATCATCCTGACCTTAGTCGCCTGCGGACTGCTTGTTCTGGACGTGGTCACTCCGCATTCCAAGAAACGGTGGATAGCCCATGTCGCATTGGGCGGCACCGTGATGAGCGGGATTTCGCTGTTCGTGCTATGGAGGCAAATACGTCCGACGAACCCGATCTATCTGTTCTATAACATGTACGTATTCGACGGTTTTTCCGTCGTATTGAAGGCGATCTTCCTGGCGACTGCCGCACTGTCGATCGCGATCGCTGTCAAGTACCTGGATGTTGAAGAAGAACAGCACGGCGAGTATTACAGCCTGATATTGTTCTCGACCGTTGGAATGATGTTCATCGCTTCCGGTTCCGATCTGCTGACCCTTTATATCGGAATGGAGTTGATGGCGTTGTCGGTATACGTTCTGGTCGGTTATCTGAAGCGCGACCGTCGTTCGAACGAAGCTGCAATGAAATATTTCCTGATGGGCGCATTCTCATCAGGAATCCTGCTTTACGGAATCTCGCTCTTTTATGGAGTCGTAGGTTCGACCAATCTGACCGACATCAGCAATAAGTTAGCCCAGACTGATCCGGGCAAACCGACTGATATCGTTGCATTGCTGGCGACAGTTCTGATGGCCGCTGGTCTCTGCTTCAAAGTTGCTGCAGTGCCGTTCCATATGTGGGCGCCTGACGCCTATGAAGGAGCACCGACTTCCGTCACGGCGTTTATGTCGGTTGGGGTCAAGGCGGGTTCCTACGCATTGTTCGCCAGAATATTCCTGTATGGACTGAACCCTCTCTACGACAAATGGCTAATATTGCTGGGCATCATCGCGGCAGTGACAATGACCTGGGGCAATTTCGGAGCGGTAACGCAAACGAACGTCAAACGTCTGATGGCCTATTCGTCGATAGCGCACGCCGGATATATCTTGCTGGGACTTCTGGCCAACAATGAATGGGGCTATTGGGGAATTGTCGTCTATTTGATGGCCTACACGTTCATGAACCTGGGCGCGTTCGGCGTGCTGATTGCGATGCGCCGCAAAGGCATTCTGGGCGATCAACTGGATGACCTGAACGGGCTGATGTATACAGAGCCATGGTTAGCCGTCCTGATGTTAGTCTTTATGCTGAGCCTCGCCGGTATTCCGCCAACCGCAGGTTTTGTCGGCAAGTTCCTTATTTTCGGTGGATTGATCAAGCGCGCCGTAACAGCATCCCAGGAAGGTCACCTCAGCACTTCCTGGTGGCTGGGAGCACTGGCGGTATTGGCGGTACTTAATACCGCAGTCTCACTCTACTACTACTTCAACTTTGTCAAAGCGATGTTTGTCTCCGATGCCAGCGAAAAAGCCCCGCCTGCATTGTCCTACGGCCTGAAGATAGCGCTTGGCGTAAGCGTGGCATTGACGTTGATCATCGGCGTATATCCTACGCCTTTCGTTAACTGGGCTAGCAGTGCGGCGCAGGCGTTTTCCGCAATCGCTAAGTAGACAGTTCGCCGCCGTAAAGCTACGATACCAGGATGCCCGAAGATAACTCCGATCAAAGCAGCGGCTCGCGCTCTTGGACGCAGGCGACTCAACTAATAGGAATAGCTTTCTCTATTCCGTGGACATTACTGGCAACGACGCTGCTGGGAAACTACATGGATAAGAAGTTTGGTACGCAGCCGTGGTTGATGCTGGCCGGACTGTTTGGCGGATTGATCGGCGCCTTCTTCGAGGGCGCCGTTTTAGTGCGTCGAATGGGCAAATGAGCTTGTACCTTCTTAGTTTCATGCATTAGATCCGACCGATTGGATAGCTCAGTTTACGCGAGCTGTGATATAAAGTAAAAAACTCTCAGTCAAACATTAGTAACTGCGACGAACGGTAAGTGACGCTATGAAACACAAGTCGCCTCGTTTGAAAACAGTATTTCTAGTCCAAGTTTTTCGATCGCGGCTACTATCGATTTAGGTTCAGTTCTCAATCCCGTATCAATCGCCGATTTCAACGGAGACGGCAAGCCAGATTTGGCCGTGATAAGCGGCTCTAACACTGTCTCAGTTCTCGTAAATACAAGCATACCGCCAGCAATCAATTTGGCCGTCACGCAAATCAATGGCGGCGTGAGCCCCACCCCGACCGTTCCGTTCTCGGTTGCTGTTCAATCGCGGGATCTGAACGGTAACGCTGCAAACGTTTTGTCAGACACGAATATTTCGCTGACGCTTAAAACAGGGACGGCGTCACTGGCAGGCACCGCCACAGGCACAATAAAATCGGGAACTAACTCGGTTACCATTTCAGGTGTTACCTATAGCAAAGAAGATTCTGCCGTGGTTATAACTACCTCGGCTACGAGCGGCGATAGCCTGTCCTCCGGGGATAGCAGTCCATTTACCGTAAATAACCCGGTTCCAGCGATTACCAGTCTCAATCCAGCATCAGCGGCGCAGAATTCCGACAATGTCGCGTTGACCATAAACGGCTCGGGGTTTGTCTTTGATTCTGTCGTGAAGTTCGCCGGTAGCAGTCATTCCGCGACGTTTGCCGACAACACAAAAATAACAATGGTGTTATCGGCAACTGATTTGGCCACGATTGGGCCGAAAAGCGTTGTCGTCGTTAATCCTTCACCAGGTGGTGGAACATCTAATGAACAGGACATCAATGTCTTTTGCACATTCAGTCTTCTGCCGACCAGCAAATCATTCTTATTCAGCGGAGGAAGCAGCAGCGTAAACGTTACCACCGGCAACGGTTGTTCATGGTCCGCAACTCCGAGCGATCCGTGGATTCATATAACTGATAGCGGAAGTGGGTCCGCCAACGGCATGGTCAGCTATTCGATCGATGAAAACGATAGCTTGAATCCCCGCTCTGGAACGATCGGTATAGGAGATCAATTCCTCCAAATAACTCAGGCCGGAGAGATCTCCGGAGATGTGAATGGCGACCAGCAGGTCACAGTATCCGACCTGGTGGCGAATATCCTGGCTGGCAATTTTCAGCCAACTCAAGCTCAATTGGTATCCGCTGACGTGTTTCAGGATGGGCAGTTAACCATCGTCGATCTGGTGACTATGGCCAATTTCATCGCGGGAAACATAAAATCACTGCCGGTTGTCCCAGGGCCGCAGCCACCTTTGAGTAAGCTTTATAGTCCGGTACCGGCTGACTTTATTGCGAATCTGCGGGATGGGTGCGGATGCTGCAGGATGCCGCGATGGTTAGTGAATCGAGGGATTTAGGAAAAGGACAAGCAAAGTGCCCCGAATGTGGAGCGGCGTTGAAGTCCAAGGGGAAACGAAGCAGGAAACTGAAGACGCAACGGAATCAGGAAATAAGCCTGGAACGGGACTACGCCCAATGCCCGAAATGTAAGACGGGGCTTTTCCCCCTGGATAGAGAGCTCGGGTTGCTGGAAGGAGAATTAACGCCGCAGATGCAGCAGAGTGTGGCGCGGCTAGGCACCTGGATAGCGTTTGAGAGAGCCGCCGAAGAGATCAGGCATTTCACTGGGACGGTGGTCAGCAAAGCAACAGTGCATTGGTCGTATAAATTACTTTTCGCAACTTCCGGCGGATCAGAGAAAAGCGGGATTACCCTTTCCCAGTTTCGTCGCCAGCTCTGAGTGATGCTTGGATATTTGTCATCCCACTTATTGGCGAACCTCTCAAGCTCTGCCCTCGCTTGCTCTTCGGTTGCCATGATCGATTTGTCTGTGACACTTCTATACGTCGTTCCTAATGCTATAATAGTCCATTATTTATTCGGTTACTGGCTTTTATGTGACGTGAGGAGAGGCAATGATAAAGAGTCTGCTGGAGCGCAAGATCGAGAAAAGACCGGGTAAGGTCAAACTTCAAGGCCGGGTTCTGTTTCTGACCGAAGACCCGGAGCTGATTAAACGGCAGTTGGCCGGCGAAGACCTGAAATGGACTCCGGAGATGAAGCTTCGCGATAATATCTCGACCGACGAAATCACTCCGGCATACATATGCTATTACTTTGACGAAACGTTAGGCGAGTTTCCATACCTTGGTCTAAAGGCAGGCGAAGAGTTTCCTCTCCCGCGAGGCTCCGTCAAAGCTGGCAACTTTATCTGTTCGGTTTCAGGCAAACGCCGTGGCAAGGGGTCCAGCCGTGAGCAATCTCCTTACGCCGAGATGATGGCCGGTATTCACGTTGTCATCGCCGAAAATATCGAGCGCATCTACAATCAGAACTGCCAGAATCTAGGCATCCTCACTTCAACGAACTTCGACCTTATAGACCGAATTCAAAAAGGCGAAGAGATTCCGCTGGAGGAGTTCACTCGCGGAACAGATGAAATTACTCGGCAGATAATCGAATACGGCGGTCTATTTAATTTCAACGTCGCCAGATTACAGGGCAAAGCTTACGTCCCGAAGATCGAAACGAAGAAACGTCCGATGACGATTGCGGAAAAGATCTTCGCCAATCATTTCGTTACCGATCTTTCAAAGAACGAAGTCGGTGTAGAAGCCGTCAAGCCTGGTGATTCAGGCTTTGTGCGCACCGATATTCGTTTCAGCCATGAGTATGTGACGCCGATGTCGGCAATCTTCTTCCTGCAGTATGTCGGTCCGAATGAGAAAGTTACCGACCCCTCATCGATCTATTTCTTCCGTGATCATTTAACGTTCCTCGATCTGGTTATTACGCCAGAGCGTCGCAAAGCCGGACTGCTGGATGTTGCTGGTCAGCTCAAGATCAAGCAGGAAGATTTCGCTCGCGAGCAGGGAATAAAACTACACGGCGAGCTGCAGGATGGCGATCGCAAAGGATCAGAAGCAATTTGCCATTCAAAGATTCTTGAGAGCTATGCATTGCCGGGGCAAATCATTATCGGCTCTGACTCGCATACTCCACATTCGGGCGCTTTAGGGTGCGTCGCATTCGGAGTCGGAACTACCGATATTTTCAATTCGTGGATTACCAAAGACGTCCGGGTCCGCGTTCCTGAATCAGTCAAGGTCGTAGTCAAAGGTCGCAAGCCCGAGAACATTACCGCTAAAGATTTCATGCTTGAGATTCTGCGCCAGCCTTATGTCAAGAACGGCGAGGCTATTGGTAAGATCATCGAATACACCGGCGAAGCCGTTATGAATTTGAATATCGACGAACGCGCTACTATGACCAATATGGCTGCAGAAGTCGGAGGCTTTACCGGTATTATCGCTGCTGATGAAAAGACGGTCGATTATCTGGTTGAGCGCCGCGGTATGTCGCGAACAGAGGCTGAGCGTCTCTGTGCTGGGATGCAAAGCGATCCTGACGCCGAATACGCTCACGTTATTGAAATAGACGCGTCGAAGCTTCAACCGATGATTGCATTGCCGGGTGATCCGGGAAATGGACTTTATATCAACGAGCTCGGCAAAGAAGTTAAGGTTGATATTGCCTACGGTGGATCCTGCACTGGCGGCAAAAAAGAAGACATGGATATGTACGCGCAGGTTTTCCGCGAAGCTTTGGAACAGGGCAAACACGTGCATCCCGATGTTCATTGTTTTATTCAGTTCGGATCTCAGGAAGCACGCGAATACAGCCTGAAACGCGGCTATATCGATATTTTCAATAAAGTCGGCGCGCATATAATTGAGCCAAGCTGTGGCGCCTGCATCAACGCAGGACCGGGAGTCAGCACGCTTAAGGAACAGGTAACAATCAGCGCGATCAACCGCAACTTCCCCGGTCGAAGCGGTCCGGGCCAGATGTATCTGGCGTCACCGCTTACAGTTGCGGCATCCGCGATTGCAGGAAAAATAGTTGAGTATCATCCGGACAAATAGCGCTTGTCTCGGATCTAGAGATGCACTTACCGGACGGGCTGACGGCATAATACGCCGCTTTAGCGCCGGATAATACATTTCATTTTAAACTGGCTTTGTAACTGGGCATCGGATCAGTTTTATCCAGCATCTGATCTCGGTTACAAACCCACCCTGATTGCCTTTCAACGCAGTATCTGAATGCAGCCAGGCACACTTCCACAGGTCGAGCAGGATGGACCTTCGGTTACTTTTGATTTTGCTGAGCGTTGCTGCCTCACTGCGTTACGCGTGGTGGCGCATATTTCATTCTATTGGCACAGCGACGTGGACCGACACAGTGGTTGGTATCATGCTGCTGCTGGCCGAAATTTACGGCGTCACGGTTCTTTTCCTTGGTTATTTTCAGACGATCAAACTGAAAGAGCGCACACCGATCGATCTGTGCCCTGATCGTAATACTTGGCCAACAGTCGATGTTTTCGTTGTCACCTATAATGAGCACACTGATGTCCTGAGGCGAACACTGGTCGGCGCGTTGAAGATGGATTACCCGCAGGACAAACTGCGAATCTATCTGCTGGATGATGGACGCCGTCAGGAAATGAAGAGTCTGGCTGAGGAGCTCGGCTGTCGTTACATCACTCGAGATGATAACAAGCACGCCAAGGCGGGGAATCTCAATAATGCTTTGTGGCAAACCGATGGTGAAATCGTTGCAATCTTTGATTCGGATCAGGTGCCGGTTAAGAGTTTTCTGATAGAGACTGTCGGGTTCATATTGGCAGACGAAAAGTGTGGGCTGGTTCAGACTCCGCAACATAATTTCACCCCGAGTCCGTTCGAACATAATCTGCGCCTGACAAATAAGATTTCGTCGGAGGAAGATTTCTTCTATCGAGTAGCTCAGGTCGGGAACGATTATTGGAATACTGGTTATTTTTGCGGATGCTGCGCAATCCTGCGGCGTTCTGCGCTTGAAAAGATCGGCGGAATTGCAGTCGGAACTGTCGGCGAAGACGCACATACTTCGATGCGACTTCACGCTGCGGGTTATCGGTCAGTCTATTACAACAAACCACTTGCGGCTGGGCTTGCAACTCCCCGGTTTGAGCAATATCTGGCGCAACGAATGCGATGGGGTCGTGGCATGGCACAGATACTTCGCCTTGAAAATCCGTTGTTTGTTCGCGGCTTGTCGATTCCGCAGCGGATGAACTATTTTCTGTCGATAGCGCATTTCTTTGGTGGTGTTCCACGGTTGATTCTTATTTGTGCGCCGCTTGTTTATCTGTTGTTTGGATGGAAACCATTAAATTGCAATGGCTGGAACATTCTCTCTTATGCCGTTCCTCACATACTTTTCGCTCTGATTGCGATGTCTTACATGAGCAAGAACTATCGCCAGAGCTTCTGGTCAGAGGTGTTCCAGACAGCGACGTCCTTCTTCCTTGCTCCTGTAACGTTTGCTGCGTTGATAAAACCCGAGCTTGGCAAATTCACAGTTACATCAAAGCGTTTGATTAACACCAATTCGGGATTTATTCTCCGGTTCGCCTGGCCGACGATTTTGCTGACCACGATTTCTATTGCGGCGATATGCTCAGTTCCGTTTACCTGGAAGACGCGAGCGACGGAACATGCTGCTTTGCTACTCAATTTCATTTGGGCAGTACATAACTTGGTAATCCTGATTGCAGTGCTGCTCGCTGCTCGCAATCGGATTCAGCTTCGCGATTTTCCGCGGGTCAATCTGGAACTGCCGTGCAACGTCGCTATCGCGGGAAGAGATAGTTTCAAAGGGACGATCACCGATCTGAGTGAAACAGGAGCGCGCGCGATAATTAACGACTGTGAGAGGCTCCCGAATCGATTCAAGGTTCATCTAAACAGCAATTTCGGCGAACAAGCTACCGTAAAGGCAAAGCTGGTTTGGTGTGAGCCTGATGGCCAAGGAAATATGCTGTGCGGGATCTCTTTTGCACAGCCCGACATGGAAACGCGTCATTCATTAATCGGTCTTGCCTTCTGCGATCCTGAACGATGGTCTGCCGATCCCCGTCCGGTAGACAGCCCGTTCCGGTCCTACTGGTATATTGTGTCAACCGCGATCAGGGCGCTAGGACGCGAAACTCCTTATGATCGAGTTCCCGCCAGCAAATTCGTTCTGCAGCCGGCAAAGGTATCTAAGGCGGTTGCTGCCTTGCCATCTTCATTTGCCG
This sequence comes from Blastocatellia bacterium, assembly GCA_035652355.1. GTDB lineage: Bacteria > Acidobacteriota > Blastocatellia > DASRDY01 > DASRDY01 > DASRDY01. The sequence goes on along the minus strand of DASRDY010000170.1, from coordinate 111,878 downwards.
AAGAAATTTCCTGCACAAATTCACAAATTGGTGTAAACTCTTTTGGTATAGAACAGTCGCATGTTCCCACAACCAATCTGCTGATAGCGGCGAGGCCACGACGTGAGTTGAAGGCAATGAGTGCCGCGGGTTCCGATTAAGCTCCACTGTTGCGGTTATCTCTGGCGTAGTACAATCGTTTTATGGAAATGCGGTTAGTTTCCACCAGATTCAAGATTTCGCGCGTATTCGTGCTCGGATTAGTCGTTTTGATTTTCCTGATGATCGCATCAGGTGTCGCTGAAGCGAATGTCCGTGACTGGGAGCGCGGTATTGCCGTAACGAGCGAAGCTCCGGACCAATTACTCTCTCCTTCATCCGACGCTGTCATTACGAAAGCCGCCCAAATCGGCGCGAATTTCATCAGCCTGTCGCCCACCTGGTATCAGAACGATGAATCCAGCATCTTTGTCCAGCCAAAACCTGAGGCCACGGCCTCTGATGCTGCGCTAACGCACGCCATTCAAGTTGCGCATCAGGTTGGCTTGAAGGTGATGCTTATTCCCTTTCTCGACCTTTACGATGGCAAGTGGAATGGCTTCATTGTTCCGCGCGATCAGGATCTATGGTGGGGCAGTTACCGCGATTTCATCCTTCATTATGCACGTTTGGCAGCGGCAAACAACGTGGAGCAGCTCTCTGTCGGCCGCGAGCTGGTAAAACAAAGCAACAATCCTGCAAACGCTGGTCGATGGCACGATCTGCTGGCTCAGGTAAGGAACATCTATAAGGGCAAAATCACCTATCAGGCAAACTGGGGAACGGATTGGGCAGAAGAATTTTCCAAAGTGACTTTCTGGGGAGATCCGAACATCGACATCATTGGAGTGAATGGATATTTCCCGATTGTCAGTGCTGATGATTACAAGAGCGGCTGTCCCAATCTGGATACAATGGTTCGGGGCTGGCTGGGTCCGATCAAAGTGCTGTCGCAGTTACAAGCAAAATATAAAAAGCCTCTTCTAATCTCAGAAGTCGGCTACCGCAGCATCGATGGCGCAGCAATCGACCCTTTTGCCCATTGGCGAGAGGGCAGCTTTAATCCGGACGAACAGGCGCTCGCATATAGGGCCTTCTTCCAGGCGTGGCAGAACATCCCATGGATGGCAGGAGTGTTCTGGTGGGAATGGAAATCCAATCCGGCGGCAGTTCCTCCTTATGATCGTTATTATTCATCGCAGAACAAAGCTGCGGAAAAAGTTTTAGAAGAATTTTACGGACCATATAGAACTGCGGCGCAAATGAGTTTGCCGCCGACCGCGCCATCGCAAGTGACAACCGATTCGCGGCCTAGAACGATTTCTCAGCCCAGCACTATTAATACCACATCGATTACGACCGTGTCCGATTCGCAGCCGACAGTTTCAATCCAGGACAACGCCTTTAGTAAAGGTTCGGCTGTTTCAGCGAACGAGGCCGGACCACTACAAATTCTGTGGCCGCGCGACCAGGCCGTTGTCAGTGGATTCGAAAAGATCAAAGCTGTTTGCAAAGGAATGCAGCCGTCGCAATACGACCTTACCTGGAGAGTCGATGATGGTAGAGAGAACTATTTCAGAGACAGCGCTGAAGGTGGAGATCACAAAGAAGCTAATGTGAATTTCTCGACCTGGAACTGGCAGCCAAGCGGGCATTATAAACTGACCGTCACCGCAAAAGATCAGCAGGGCCGTCAGATCGCTGAACGGCAAATTGAGATTGTAGTTAAGCAGTCCTCGAATTAAGTGATTGCGAGTTTTCTGACAAAGAATTAATGTAGGCGATCCAGTGCGCACAGTCGCGGTCGGCCATCTTAACGATGCGAATGCCGATCAGCCAGTCAGCATCGACTGTTTGAGGTTGAAGCCGCTCCAACCTGACCGGGGCGGCGCGCAATTGTATGCTGCCATTGGGAAGATCGGCGGTAATCAGCAGCCGACGCCGTGTATCAGTAAAGTCGTGGCCCATATACCGGTAATCTGATACGACTACCGCCAAACCAATTTTACTGATGTCGCGTGTGTAACCTTCAAGTGCGGGAGAAAGCGTCTCTCCGCCGCTCCAGGAATCGGCTCCGACGACATTAAGGCTTACTGGAACCTGTGTTTTTATTCGCGGGGCCTGCTGTTTGTTGCCTGCGCGTTCTTTTTTCCGGGATGGTTCTCTTTTTATCGAACCTGGAACTGCAAAGCCGTTGAACGTGAGGCCACAGTTGTTGCACAGCAACTCGTTGATCCCGAACACTCGTTGAGACATCGAAGTGCTTCCGTATCCGAGTTGAACACGAGGACTCCTGCATCTTGGACAGATGGGAGCGAAAATCTCAATTGCGCGACGAATTCGAGCTGGCATCCGGGTATTTTCTAGCTTCGTAATTCTCTGTTTCGACAAATATATCAGTCTGATTATCGACAAGAATTTAGATATGATTAGACTCGATAACATACTTTCATCAATAGAATTTATTAATCGTTCGGTATGGACTCTCTGAAAAAAATCAGTCAAATGTTGGAAGATTCTGATTGAATTTATTTCAGCAGGAGAAATCAAATGAAACCTGCGTCGTCTTCGACGTCTCATTTTAATGCGGTCGTTGTTCTTGCGGCGATTGCCGCGGTTGTCGCAACTCTCAGATACTTCATGCGCGGATGGGTCACGCCGCTTCACATTCCGACTGCCGTCGGATCAATGATCGCCAGCGTTACCGTTGTCCTTGTGATTGGGCTGTTTATTCTGTTTATTCGTGAAGGACGTAATACAAAAGGGCGTTATGTTCGAGCCGCATCGTATTTCTTCGTGTTCGGGGTGTGGTGTGAGGCTCTGGTAATCGCAGGCATCCTGATAACAGAACGGACCGGAGCGCAAACGTATTATGACGGTCCTTGGGAGATGGTCCATCACATGTTTTCGTCACCGACGGCGCACGCAATCGGGCATACGCAGGGCTTCTTTGTCAGGACAGCGATTTGGCTAATTCTAGGAGCGATTCTCTACGTAATCGCAAAGCGCAGACGGCACGGAGTGGCACAAACAATGACTGCTCAAGGATGAATTGTAGCGCTATTTCGCGCGGCGTTTCCTCGATGCTGTTGGTTTTTTAGAAGCAGCCGATTTCCTGGCCGGTTTAGCCGTTTTATCGGGTTTAGCAAGTTTGATCGCGGCCTGAATGTATTCGCGCAGGTAAGGCTTTTCCAAATCTTCTGGCTTTTTGATTTTAATGTGGCGCATCTGCTTGCCTGTTCCTTCCATAACTCCGTAAGGGTCGTCCAGCAACGCGCCATAATTGAATCCTAGATTTACGTGATTTGACGAAACCCCGACGTAGCAGAAACACCCCGTCCATTTTTCTGTATAGGAAAAGATTATAGAAACCGCATAGGATTTGAAGACGATTTCATTAGCATCTGGCGCTTCTTCGATAAGGATTTCACGCAATCTGAGCGCCAACTCTCCGACGCGAATATCGTAGGTTGAGAGGTATTCAATAAGTTTTTCGCTTGGGGGAGGAATTTCTTTCATGGCGCAACATTGACAGTTAGATGCGCTCATTCTGCCATTAGCAAGGCAAGTTGTCTATTGGCTTATGATGCGTCAAGCGGGCTTTCGAAGCTCAAGCCCAAACTTAATTAGGCTTCTTCCAAAGAAAAAGGCGAAGATACCCATCATAAAAGAAACTGGTAGAATCCAAACGTCCTGAAGGGCTCCTTCGCTTCTATATGCGCGCGGAATATACTGCTTTCCCGAAGCCTCATACCAGGACTCGCTGCTATGAGGATCTCCCATCAAAATAAGATGTATCATTTGCCTATCAGAGCTAAGCTGTTCAACTTCCAGATATGGAACTGTCTTCAGGTTTGGCTCATACATTTCTGTAATTTGGCGTCGAACCCGATCTATCTGGTCTTGCGGTATAAAAAACGAATAGTCAGAATGCTGAGTTGTGTAATCAGCCAATTCTCTTTGATTATAGAACAATTCAGTGCTGGTAGGAGTTACTACTACAACCGTAAAAAAGTCCGGCCTGGTTCCATTGAGAACGATTTTGTGCTTTTCGTGTTGGCGCTGAAAAAGAAAGCCGCAGGACCCTAGAGAGATCAGGCATATCAGCAGAGTGTAAAATAAAACCAGCAATCCTTTTCTATGTCGCACGAAAAACCCATTGTGAAGATAGTTCTAAATAGGGAAACGACTATTCTAATCAAAAGTTGCATTGAATCTCGATGTAACGTTGATCAGATGTTACTCGAAACCGAAGCCTTTATTGAGTCATTGCAGAACTCACCGAATTATCATTCGACTCCGAAAACGATACTTTGCTGAAGCATTTCCTTGCTGTTCGATCTCTTAATCTGAACCTGGAATTCGTATAGTCCCGGCGGTATGTCCAGTTTCAACATTCCACCAATATCAACACCGTTGTGATTCCTGCCAACAACTCGCGAGGTTACCGGTTGCCACGGCACAGTAATGAACTTCGCGCCTGCCTTGAGGATCATCAACTCCATAGACAAATCCGAGTCGCCACCAGAACCAATGTTATAAATCCGCGCGTTGTAAGAAAGATAACTGTTCGGCTTGTAAAATCTGATTCCTTGCTTCACTTTCGAAGGTCCATTGGCCGGATTACTGACATTGGCTGTTGGGGGCTTTTTATCGATGGGCGAATCGCTCAGAAAAATGCTGCTGAGCGTCAGTTTGTTGCGGTTGAGGTCCGGAACTTCGGCCAAGGCAACAGCAGTTCCGATCCGTTCTGTGCTGCCTTCGTAAACCCCGATGTGTATCTGATATAGTCCCGGTTTCAGGCTTAAAAATCTGGTATAGCGATAACCGTTTTGTTTCGCAATTCCTAATGTTTCAGGCAAGAAGTCGCCCTTTGCCTTATCGTTTGACGAATCGACGACTTTGCCATTGGCGTCTGTGACAACGGTCACCAGGTCCAAATCAAAATGGAATTTATTGTCTTGTTCCTTATAATTAATATTGTTTCCTTCGATTCGTGCTTCGAAAACTACTTGCTGCGGATCTTCATCGCGACCGAGGAAGCTGGCGTTAGCGGAAACTCCTATATTCGTAACCGGCAATGGCGAAGTCATCGCTTCCACCAGCCTCTGGCGAGGCGTCTGTGGTTTTGTGTTAACCGCTTTCAGAAGCTCTGCAGGAGAATAGCCCTTTTGCGTCCTGACCTTGTATTCGGGATGATTCTTAACTTTCAGAGTGATGTTCCGGAACTTTCTCTGATCCTTGTCATCGCTGGGATAATAGGCGATTGCGTAATAGATCTGATTCTCTTTCAAAATCCTTTTCATTACACCAACCAGATCATTGTTATTCATCAGAAGCTCCCCGCCGGTATCACGCGCAAGAGCATGCAATCCGTCCATGGCTTCTTTTTCGTCTTGGGACATATAGCTGTGGTACAAAGGGATCGACTCTGGTCCTGGCATTCCGGGAAATTCCGCGCTCAATCCGGGTGGCGTCCTCAGTCCTTTTGCATCAATCGTGTAGATCATAACGCCGGATTGCACGGCATGACTGATTACAGACTCAATTTCGGTGTTGTCGATGGATCCGCTCTGATCTAATGACGTAAACCCTTCGGAAAGCATCGTGATGATCCGCTGTCCCGGCAGTTTCGATAACCGGTCTGCAATGGCCTTGACAGTAAACAGCGATGCTCTTCGACGGTACGAAGCTTCCGAGATAACCTGATTGGCCCGGCTCTTAGTTAATTCCTCAAGCGATCTTCCTTCGGCCTGGGTGCGTTCTTCAACTTTCACCAAGCTCTCAGCAAGATTGAGGGCTACCGCATCACCACGCAGAACACCAGCGGCAAGGTTTGGCGTCAACATGCTTTCGTTGAAACTCGAGGATGGGTTCAACTTGTCGATTGCATAGTGAAGAATTTTTCGGTCACGAGTGAACTGCTCCAGTACCCCACCTGATCCGGTATCGCTAATTATGGCGGCCAAATCGCCGGTTGTCAGTTGCTGGTCAATAAAAGTGTGCAGAAGCTGTTTCACCCGCAGAATGGTTTGCAGCGACAGATTCAGCGTGTCCACATAGATTGCAACCGTTCGCGTCGGAGTTTCAGGCGCGTTTGGCGGCGTTGGTTCCCCATTTGCATAACCATCACCAGCCATACCGCCGGCCTTTACTGCATTTTCAACGGAGAAGAAACTGATCTGCTGAGGTTGGTTATTTTCCGCCAGCTCAAAGTCTTCTTTTTTGAGACCGTCTATCAAATGGCCCTGTTTGTCTGTTACTACGGCACGGAGCTCGATTAGATTGGACTGGAGCTGAAGTCCCTGATCCTGATCACCTGTTTTCTGGGTTTGCGGGAAACCACTTGTTGCCAAAAAGATGCAGATTACGAGTGACAAAATGCCGACCGACTTAACCACAGATTACCTCCTCGCATGTGCCGGCTGCAGGATCCTGGCCTGCGCTTTTTAGGAATAAAATCACGCGCTTAGGAAAACTTTACTAGAAAAATGTAATCGATGGCAAGGGCTGATTCCGATGAACAGGGTTGCTAATAATGAGGTAATTTCACGCTCGAAGTTAAATAATTCCAGTAGCCGATTCTGACGTCTCAGTAGTGAAATCGTAATCCAATTCAAGTTCGCGCAGGAATTGCGAATGCTGTTGCAGCCGGCCGTCGCGACTAGCTACCCCCGTTAAGATTAATTGCTTTTCCGCCCGCGTGATTGCAACATACAACAACCGCCGTTGTTCCTTGATGTCGTCGGGATTGTTGCTCTTGACTGCATAATAACTTGGTATTTGACCTTGTTCCATTCCCACAACAAAGACATTGCGAAATTCCAGTCCCTTGGCCGCATGAATCGTCATCAATGTCACCGCGTTGCGGCGCTCCAGTCCATCCTGTTTCTGATACATACTGGCGAAGTCCAGAAAATCCTGGATCGCCTGTTTCAATGGACGGTCATCAAATCTCGCAACTATCTCGTCCAGTCGAGACCGCAGGTTAAAAGCTTCGTGCGAAACTAGCCCTAGGGCATGATGCTCTTGACTGATGGTATTTATGGCTTTATCGATCTCATCAGTTCGCATTTCCGGAAACCGCTCACGCAAGCTCAACATAGCTTTTGAATTTGGCGAATCCAACATCAACGTACCGAATTTAATCAACAGAGCATCTCTGTCATAGAGTTTTCCGTGCTCAATCAGAATACCAAGAGCCACTATATCCATGCAGCTTTCGTGCGAAGTAGCCCGCTGGCGGGAATCATGTTCCCGTTTCAGCCTTTCAAATATCTGAACAAGGCATTTCGTGTCATCCAGAGCACGATGACGATGCCCTGTGTCCAGGTTAAAGCGAGACGCCAGCGCATCAATGCCTGCACCCTTTCCGGGGAACAATCTTCTGGCAAATGGAAGCGTGTCAAAAGTTCGATTAGACAAGACTGCTCGTCCGCAATCTTTCAGGCGGTTCTTTATGCATTTGAAATCGAACTCGTCTCCGTTGTGCGCTACTAAGACGTCATTGTCGATAAACTCCAGAAAATCAGAAATGATTTCTGTGAACGAGCCGCAACGCTCGAGCATCTCGGCTGTTATTCCATGAACCTTCTGCGCATCGGGCGAGATCGGACCACTAGGTTTGATAAGTAAATTGTAGTCCTCGACCGGCTGGCCAGAGCGAACGCGTACAGCAGCTAACTCGATAATCTCATTCGTGCGAACATCGAGATCCGTGGTCTCGATATCGATTGCGGTATAGTCGGCCAGAAATGGCAGTTGATCCAAACATGCTGCCGCCTGGCAAAGTTTGAATACTATTGCAGTAACGGATGGCTCAAAGCCGCGTTCTAGCAGTGGGACGTTATAAGGACTTAAAACGAATGCTTTGTGGTTGGAATCCGAGGCAACTTCACGACCATTGTCTGGAAGCGTTGATCCAGCATATATCACTTGACCAGACGTCTTCCTGATAGCCTCGTAACTGACTGCATCCAGCGCTAAATAAAGAGGATATTCGGCCGAATCAGCGATTTCTGTTCCGATTTCGTGTTCAGTTACGTGCGCGGTGGGAAAGACTTCGGTAACCAGTCGCGCGGCTATGAATCTGACAACGACATTACTGCCTGAAACCAGGATTCGAGACTGGTTCCTAACGGCATCACGAAATGATTGTGCCGCATCAATTATTCCTGGATAACCCATCGGATCACTGATATCTTCTGCGACATTTTGCAATAGAGAAAGTTTCCATTCCGAAACGCAAGAGATAATTTCCGCCACCAGGCCGGAAAAACATTGGTCGGTCGAAACGTTCGTAAAATCGATCAGATTCCTGATATTGCTGATTATTCTGTTGGCCCTCAAGCGATCTTGCTGCGAAACGCTGTCGAGCTTGCCGAATCCAACCAGCGCTGCCTTGAAATCTAAGTCGGTTTGCAGCGCTTGCATTTCTTTCAATTGAGTAAAGGCAAGGTCGCCCATTTCGCGCCGAACGAACTTCTCCAATGTGATCTGATCATCCGGATTGCAGATCAACCGCAGTAAAAGCATGGCTTTCTCGATTTCTTCGTGCCCCAGTATCGACTCTCCTCGAACCAGCTGGCACGGAATGTTAGCCTTCATAAATTCTTGCTCGAGATTTTCGCCGATCGAGTGGCGTGGAAATAGCGCCGCGAAATCACCATAGGTCAGTTCGGAATTCTTCTCCATTGCTCCGCGGATCTCATTTATAAGGAATGATGCCTCCTCTGTTTCGTTTTCGAAGCGATGAAATCTAACCTGCGAGCCTGGGCCTGATACTGATGTGATATTCTTAACGACCAGTCTTGGGTTATTACAGATCAGTCGATCTGCCTGCGCAACAATCTCTTCCGTTGACCTGTAGTTATTATCAAGATTGATAACATTTTCACCGGCAAAATCGCCGCGAAAGTCGTGGACATTTTGCGGGTGCGCTCCACGCCAGGAAAAGATCGATTGATCATCATCAGCTACGGCAAAAACATTTCTGTGTTCATGCGCGAGAAGTTTGATGATTTCGTATTGAATCTTATCCGTATCCTGGAATTCATCTATTAAAATCGCGGCAAATCTATTTCGATAATCGCTTAAAACAAGCGCGTCTTTTATCAAAAGCTCATGTGTCAACAAAAGGATATCGTCAAAATCGATTAAGCAGTTCTTCTTCAGCTCGGCCTGATAATTCGTCAATACCTGTTTCTCGAAATTGGAAAGCGGTTTGTCTGTTTGACAATGATTTAGACGGAAATGACTGAGCTTTCCCAGCATCGTCTTCAATGTTTGAATGCGACTTTCTGGCGCCAGATTGCGCATCACACGCGACAGCACCTCGATCTGCATATCTTCGTCCGCAATTGTGAAATGCTTTGGCAATGCAACAACATCGTGATGAGCACGCAAGATTCGAATGCAGAATCCGTGGAAAGTCCCAACGGTCATTTCGCGAGCAGCATCGCTGAGTGCCGAATAAAGACGCTGCCGCATCTCTTCGGTCGCCTTATTGGTGTAAGTGACAGCTAATATCTGTTCGGCCCGCAGATTATAGTGCTCAATCAGGTACCTAATCCGGCTGACAAGCGTCCTTGTTTTACCCGTCCCGGGGCCAGCCAGCACCAGCAGAGGCTCCATAGGGAAGCGCACGGCGCGTCTCTGAGCGTCATTGAGGTCGTCGAAACTGAGCGAGTTTGCCATGTGCTGGATTAACGCCTTTTCAGCGTGCGACAGCCGCTTTTCCGCCGCCGCGCCTAATTCTTTTCGAATGAATTCCGATAATCAATTAGAACAGATGTATACGACGGCGGTATTTTACGATAAGTCGATTGAAACCAAAACTTAAAGGAGGTTCAGTCGAAAAATCGTTGCCCCGAACGTGTTTGGCTTTTGTAGGGAGGACGAATCGTGCGTATTAATCTATTTTCACTGCTCGGAATAGTTCTGGTTGCGTTGACTCTGCCGCTAGGTTTCGGCGGTCACAACTCCAAGCCTAATCAGGCAACAGTGGCGGCTGCCCCAATGCAGGGGTTGGCTTCGGGAAACGACCTTTATTGCGCTGGATATATCAGTGCGGACCCTGTGGTTTCAAAGCTTCAGATCATCGCTTCTGACGAAAAATCTCTAACAATGTATTCGGAAGGCAACAAGATGCTGTATCTGAGCCAGGGCGAAAAAGATGACGTCAAAAAAGGCAACGTCTATGAAATTGTTCGCCCCGAAGGCAAATTCAAAAACGAATATTCGAAAAAGAAACTTGGCTATATGAATCGAGAGGTTGGCGTCATTCGCGTAGTTGCCGCGCAGTATTCGACAGCAACTGCCGAAGTTCTTTTCGCCTGCGAAGATATCAAGAACGGTGACTTGCTGAAACCGATCGAGCGTCGGCCGTCGCCGCAAATTCGCTCATATCAACCACTTGATCGATACAACGATAACACGCTGAAGAACTCTTTACTTGGCGAGATTGTAGCCACCAGATACAACGTAGGCGCAGCCGCCGAGAGATCTGTAGTTCATCTCGACCTTGGAGCCGACGACGGGGTAAAAGTCGGTGATTATTTCACGGTTTTCAGCCGAGCGGATGGGATGACTGAGGAAAAGTTTGCCGCGACAAGAAGCAGCGGTATAGTCAAAGGACTGACGGGCGAAGACCACTTAGGAAAGCAAGTTAAAGAAACACGATCGTTACCTGCCCACGTAGCCGGTGAGATTGCTGTTATTCACGTGGAAGGCAAGAGCGCCGTTGCGATTGTGACTCGTCAGACGGGTGAGATTATGGTCGGCGATTTCGCGGAACGTCAGGACCAATAGCGCCTACCTGCGGGTTCGTTACTCCTGAAATTATAGCGTCTGGTTGGTTCACCCGCCAGACGCTACTACCGATCTACTCCGTCTTACGGTTTCTTCTCTTTTTTTCTCGCGTTCGGATCTACGGCATGCTTAGTTCCTTTTGCAATGTGCTTAGCTCCGTGGCCAACGCCTTTCCCGAACTCTTTGCCGCCTTCGACGACACGTCCGTGAGCGACGTTACTGCCAAGTTTCTTGCCGCCTTGACCCACATCCTTGCCACCCTGTTTATATTCACTACCGGTGGTTCGCTTATGTGACTTATGTCTTCGGTGTCTGCGTGTTTTATGCGCTCTCGTCTTGGTCGTCTTAGTGTCCGTTTGCGCCTTTGAAGTCCGGCCAAAAGCCAGCATCGACGGAGCTAACACTATCGCTAGAATCAACGGTAAAAGTCTCTTGATCATTTAGCAATTCTCCTGGATCGGTTCGTTTTAACTGAGTGACGCCTTTATGCAAATCAGCGTCCACATCATGATTATCAAATTTCAGTTTCTTGCAATTAATTCTGGTCAGGATGATATTATTTGTTTTATCCCGCAAACCGGTCCGGTCAAACGAATCCAGATCGGCGTGGCAACAAATCCATCGAGGAGTGTGTTACGTGAGATTCATTTACAGGATCGCGATTTTGCTATTTGTATTTTTGACAGCAATCAATTGCCTGGGGCAGATCACGCCAGAACAGACGTTGAATCGACGACAGATTTCCGATGTCCGGTTTTCGCCGGATGGTGAACGAATTGCCTTCACAGTAACTGAACCGCCAAAGGGCAACAGCCGCCTTACTCATATCTGGATTATGTATGTTCGGACGCACGAGCTACGGCAATTCACCGCCTCGACCAAATCGGAGACTTCGCCTCGCTGGTCGCCTGATGGAAAGCGACTCGCCTTCATTTCCGGCCGCGAAGACACGCCGCAAATTTACCTGATACCGATTGATGGCGGAGAAGCGATCAAGCTGACCGAAGGCAAGAACGGTATTCAATCGTTCGAATGGTCGCCTGATGGAAGTCAGATTGCTTTTTTGGCCCAAGAACCAAAAACCGACGCTGAAGAGAAGAAAGAGCGGGACAAAGACGATGCCCATGTTATCGATAAAAGCGAAAAGCACGCAAGGCTATGGATTATAGATGTTGCTACAAAGAAAGTACGGCAACTGACAAGTGGCCCATGGGCAGTATCAGATCCCAAGTGGCTTCCCCAAGGTGATCGCCTTATTGCCCTGGCGACTGATCATCCGGAGTTAGACCTGAACACCGAACGCATTTTTTCGATTGGCACTGCAGATGGCAAGATGAAGGAAATCGCCGCACCAAAAGGACCATTCGGCAATTTGACGGTCTCACCTGACGGTAAATGGTTTACCTTTTCGGGATCGAGAGTCGATGGACCGTCTCCGCATGATCTTTATCTCGAATCGATGGATGGGGGTGCTCCCCGCAATCTAACGGCTTCTGGAATCGACCGACCAATTGAAGAGGTAGTGTGGCGACAGGACGGTTCTATAGTCGCGGTGGTGCAGAACGGTTTTAAGAGCGGCTTCTATGAAATCTTTCCGAATGGAGCTGTCGAACCGATGGCGGCGTTCGAAGTCAATCCTTCAAGCTTTGCTCTTTCTCGGTCTGGGGTTCTGGCGTTTGTCGGACAGACTACAACCGATGCGCCTGAATTGCGGCTTTCAAATGGCAAAGGATCGGCTGAGAAAGTAACGAAATTCAACGACGATTGGAAAAAAATCGCTGTCATTAAGCCCGAATTTCTTCGCTACAAGAGTTTTGACGGCACAGAAATCGAAGGCGCACTGTTGAAACCGGCAGGTTATAAAGAAGGAACCAAAGTCCCTACCGTGTTTCTTATTCATGGCGGGCCGACTGGTCGTTGGTCAGATAATTTTGAATCGTGGGGACAACTCCTGGCAGCAAGAGGTTACGCGATCTTCTATCCTAATATTCGAGGCTCCGTCGGTTACGGCCACAAATTTATAGAGAGCAACCGCGGCGATTGGGGAGGTGGCGACTTTAAAGATGTGATGGCAGGGGTTGATTTTCTGGTCGCCAGAGGAATTGCCGACCCGGAACGCTTAGGTATCGGAGGATGGTCGTACGGCGGTTACATGTCTGAATGGGCGATCACACAAACCAATCGGTTTAAAGCCGCGATTACCGGAGCGGGACTCGCCGATCTGGCAAGCGAGTTCGGGACAGAGAATGGCTCATCCTATGACGAATGGTTTTACGGAACGCCATATGAAAAGCCGGAGGGGTTCGCGAAAAGCTCGCCAATTAATTATATAAAGAATGCGCACACGCCGACGCTGATCTTGCAGGGCGATGCCGACGTTACCGATCCTATCGGGCAGAGCCAGCAGCTTTATCGGGGCTTAAAACGTTACGGCGTTGAATCCGATTTCGTCGTTTATCCGCGCGAGGGCCACGGCTTCCGGGAAGAGAAACACTTGATCGACAGATTGAACCGAATAATCAACTGGTATGACGCTCATCTGAAATAGCTGTTAGTCGGCGGAGTTGTTATTCAGACGAATTCTTGTCTTTTTGTGAAAGAAGCTGTTTTCGTCTCCAATGACAAGATAGGTAGGCCATTGCCCTTCGGTAATCTCAAGCGAAGGATTTTTCGTGTCCGCCGGAAGGTCGAAAACAATTTGTCGCTCTGAAGATTCGCCAGGATTAAGGTTGTGAAACCACGGCAATGACAGCGGTGGATTGCTATTAGCTGCGTCCAATGACTTCTGACCAGCAACAGAAAAGGTATAACATCGCCCATGGTCGTCGATTGCAACAACTCGTACAGATTCAGGTTGAAGAGTTTGGATGACGCGTTTCGCGTCGCTTCGAATCTTTACGTTAACTATGTAATAACGACCTTGCGCAATTGATTGATTCGCTCCTATCCCAATTGTTTTCGTGGTCTCCATTGATGGCGCCGAGAAGCAAAGTTCCCATATACAGAATTCCTCGTTAAGCTTTACCGTCTTTTGAAAACTGGCAAAAGAAACACCAAACAATAACCCAAAATAGACCAACAATCCTGCTACCGAAGACACCAATATTCGCCTGGCAAGTTTCCAGTTACCCGCTAGCATCGCGTAAACAGAAATACCTGCGGCGCCAATCAGGCCGAAGAACGTGGCCATCAGCAATAGAGCTCCCATAACAAAACCTCTTGAACGATCAAAGAGTACTTTACGAAATAAAGTTAATTATAGACGAAACCGGAATTCTGTCAATAGATGGGGATTTATCCTGAATTGAATTCGGCAAGAGCGAAGCCGCTCCTGATCCTTTCAGAAGCGGCTTCGCTGAGGGTAATCAGTTTACTGAAAAGCTACGTTACGGACGTGTCGCCCCGTTATGCCTCTTTCTGTAGATGTTTCGGTTGGCCCGATTCTGGGCTCGTGTGATTCTTCGGCGTTCTTTTCTGGTTACAACGCCGTTGGCTCTTGCACGGCGCTTCATTGCCAGAATGTGCCGTTGCTGATGCCGAAGCCGTCTAGCCTCAGTTCTGGTTAACTGACCCGATCTGACGCCGCGGCGAATTCTGCGCTGCTGTCTGCGCTCGCGCTGATTGATTCTAGGCGTCTGGTTTCCGTTCGGCGGCGTTTGAGCAAAAGTGCCCGCCACCATCAGGAAAGCCAGACTGATTGCTCCTATCAGTAATAGTATTCTTTTCATCAGTTATGTCTCCTTCGTCGGTATTTATACCGTCGTCTTACGTTGAAGCGAATTGAATGCCACGCGCCGACGACATAGCCACGCTGGACTAACCTGAATTAGGGGTTGTGGTTAGAGGAAGAGTCTCCCTGCCGTCAGAAAAAGTGAGACTCTAGCGAGTATTGTTCTCTAAACGTTTTGGAGCACGAGCATCCGGTTTAGTGGGAAAAGAGTTTGTTATTTTGAAACAATAATGCCATCCGCACCATTGGCTGTTTATTGGAAAGTCCAATATCAAAAATGATTGAAATGCGCCCAAATTGAAAGCCTGCTCACTTCGCAGATGGTGCAAGATCACTGATCAATTGCTCTTTTTGTAACCCTGCGTAAAGCGACAGTACGGTGTCTTTCGAATTGCCGATCGAATCCCATATTTTTGGATTTTGTTTCCCGCCGGAATCTCTTGTCCTTATCAGAACGTCATGTAAGTGCATCATCCATTCCGCCGGGCTGTCTTCTCGAACTTTCGACTCGCTCAAAAACAGGAGAAACGAAGCGAGAGTGTTGTCGCTGACCGAACCTGACGGCGTTAATTCCAGCAATCCTAGATACAATACGCATTTCTGATGGAAATAATCTTCCTGTGTCTCTTCATCCTCAAGAAACCAACCGTTCAGATCGCCCATAAAATCGTTGAGCTTGGTTTGCCAGCCTATCGACTGACGGTCCTCGGCTGAATAAGGTTTACCTTCAGGCGAAAATCGCAATGCTTTTATCTTCATCAGCAGAGATTTCGCCTTCGCAGATTGCCAGTATGCGTGGTAAACCGGTTTTCCACCCACTTTGGCAGGTTTCATATCTTCGGGGTTGATGCTTGCCACTTCACGATTGCTAATCGAATCGGATAATCTCAGCTTTTCATTGAAATCGTCAACTGCCTTCTGGCTGTACTGCGCATCCGATTTAAAGACATGGTTAGAACCTGAAAATGATGGAGGCACAACACTGTAATCTGCGCAAATTTTGGCCGACGATTGTTTTATCAATAAACCGCGCATTGCATTCAGCAGTTCCCAGCTTGAAACACCGCGTTTAATGCTTTCGGTCGCCAGTAAAGGTAATTGCCCGTAATCCTCGGAGGCAGCAATAAAACGACCGTAGGATCGATTGTCTGTGGGAATCTGATCCAGACTCCTGGTATAAGAATGCAGAACGTTCTCAAATTGAGCCTTCGTAAGATTGAGCGACCCGATCATTTTGGCCAGAGGTCCTAACTCGGCGAGCGTTTGGCTCTTCTCGATATATTTATTAACAAAGAAAACATTGTTATTTGCCTTGCGATCTTCTGCGTCAAAAGATTTGTTCACGATATCGGTCATGACTGCGTAAAAGTCGGTGGCATCGTAAAGCATCGTCTCTTCGCATTCGAGCGGGGGCATTTTAGGCAGTGTGATCTGCTCAAACAATTCCCTGGCTTGTTTGGGGTTGAAGGCAAGCATAGCCTTAACGGCCTTAGTTTGAAGGGAGATCTGATCCATCTTCAAAATCATCGACCGGTCTAGATAGCCTGTTCGTGTATCGATACTGCCGCCAACGTATATGCGGCGCATCGGTTGTTTCGCGCTAGCGGCGGTATGGAAAGCTTCTTCCAGCAGTTCCTGTTTCCATTTCGGATCTGTCACCTTGCTTGACCCTGCCAAACGGATAAGAGCATCGGCCGCAAATTCGGGCGGGGTCTGCCGTGCGTCTGAAACCAGCGCCAGGATTTCGGGAGATCGAACTGGCTGTTTGTCACTGGCTGGCGACTCTTTTTTATCGGATTTGTCGACGGGAGGTTTTTGCTGGACCTGACCGTAAACGATAAATGCCAATGAAATAATTGATGCCAATAATGACGCAAATAAAACTTTACCGAAGACACGCATTATTAGTCCTCTCAAAGCAAGAGTCATAAAACGAGCTGTTATCGCAGGCCAGAATCTAGTTCTCTAAGAAATACCCGTTAGAGTTCATAACCGTTCAGAGAAAAGTTTGTTCCGATTAATTTTTTAATGGAAAGCCGTAGGTTAGGTCCAATCAGTTGCTCGCAACGTCTTTTTCTGGATCTTTGGGCTGGCTTGACACCATTATAAGCCACTCCTAATATCGTCCTTATGCCTGAAAAGAAGAAACTTTATCTGATAGATGGCATGGGACATATCTTCAGGGCTTTTTATGCCATTCGCGGCCTTTCGAACAGCAAAGGTATGTCGACCAATGCGGTCTTTGGCTTCACAACTATGCTTCGCAAATTGATCAGCGAAGAGAAGCCTGATTACCTCAGCGTCGTGTTGGATTCTGAAGCGCCGACCTTCCGCCACGAAGCTTACGAGGCGTACAAAGCCAACCGCGGCGCTTTCCCTGAAGACCTGTCTCCACAGATGCCGTACATACTGAGAGTTTGCGAAGCCCTTCGTGTCCACGTCGCGCGAATACCAGGCTACGAAGCGGACGACATCATGGGAACGCTCGCGAAACGAGCGGCAAAGGAAGGCATTGTGTCCATTATCGTGTCTAACGATAAAGACATGTGCCAGCTCGTCGAAGACGACAAGATACTCATTCTTCGTGCCGACAAAACCGGCAACACCTTGATGAATGCAAAGGCTGTCGAGAAAAAGATGGGTGTACGCCCGGAACAAATTATAGATCTACTGGGGCTTTGGGGTGACTCATCGGACAATATTCCCGGCGCGCCCGGAGTAGGTGAAAAAGGCGCGTTGCAAATCATTCAGCAATTTGGTTCGCTTGATGAGGCATTGAAGCGGTACGATGAAATAACACGCAAGACTTATCGCGAGTCTCTGCGTGATAATAAAGACATAATTCTGCAGTCGAAACAGCTTGCAACCATTCATTGTGAATGCCCGTGCGATTATCCGTTTGAGGATCTGAAACTGCAGGAACCCGACCGACAAGCGGCATACCAGCTTTTCAGCGAACTGGAATTCAATACTCTCAAGCGGGAATTTGCCGACGCGGCGTCGCCTGAAGTTGCCGCACAAAACCAAAAAGCAAGCGGCGAACTGAACTATAAAAAACTGCGCCGGGTCGGTGAGCTTAAGAAACTGACCGACGCCGTATGGGCGCGCGATTCATTCGCTTTCGCTCCGTTTGAAGAGGCTGGCAGTCCGCGTGGAGTGGCGCTGTCGTTAGGCGGAGGCGCTTCGGAGTTGATAGATCTTTCGGATTTCGATCTGGAAGATGGCGCTCTGCAAACAGTCACTGAGCTTCTTGAAAACGGACTGGTTCGCAAATCGGTTCACGACTGGAAAAGCGCGTTGAGTGTTTTGAACTGCCGCGGTGTGAAGACATCCGATCAAAGTTTGTTTGTGATCAGAGATGAAAAGAACGTTAGCGCGCACGTTGCAGTTGAAGGAGTCGAAGACGATACAATCCTGGCTGCCTATCTGCTGGATTCGAATAAGAATCATTACAAGCTGGAAGAGCTTGCTCGCGAATACCTGGGATTCGAACCGCTGGATAAAATGGACAAATTGAGTGGCGAGGAGTTCACCGCACTCAGGAACGCTGATCTGACCGGCCAGGTGGCGGATGTGTTGCGTCATAAACTTGAAGAAGCGGGACTGATGCAGGTTTACAAAGAGATCGAATTACCGCTGGTGCCGGTTCTATTCGAGATGGAATGTCACGGGGTGCGAATTGATGAAAAAGTCCTGTCCGACATTTCGCGCGAAATTGACATAGAAATCGATAAGCTGACTAAACTGATTTATAAACAGGCAAATCGGGAATTCAACATCAATTCACCAACTCAATTGGCCGAAGTTTTAGAAGAACTGAATATAGAGGTCGGGCGAAAAACCAAAACAGGCAAGGTATCCACCTCGGCGGATGTCCTTGAAGAGCTTGCTTTAACTTACGAGTTGCCGCGGCTGGTGCTGGATTATCGCGAACTGACAAAACTCCAGAATACCTATATCGTAGCGCTGCCAAAGACAATTGATCCTAGCACCGGTCGAATACACACAACGTTCAACCAAACGATCGCGGCAACGGGAAGACTCTCTTCGATCAATCCGAACCTGCAGAACATTCCGGTACGAAGCGAATATGGTCGCAGAATCCGCGCGGCGTTCATTCCAGACGAAGGTTGCAAAATTATGTCCGCCGATTATTCGCAGATCGAATTGCGGTTGCTCGCTCATATTGCCAACGACATAGCGATGACCAGATCGTTCCAGAACAACGAAGACGTGCACGCCGCTACGGCTGAGGCGGTGTTTGGCGCGAAAACGACAAAGGACAAATCGGAAAAACGTCGCTTGGCAAAAATCGTCAATTTCGCTATCGCATACTCAGTGGGAGCTTTCGGTCTCGCACAGCGAACCGGTCTTAGCAGAAAAGACGCCAAAGAAGTTATCGATAATTATTATGCAACGTATGCCGGTATCAAGCGTTATATGGATGAGATTCCGGAAAAGGCGCGTGAGACGGGCAATGTGCGAACCCTTTTCGGGCGGATAAGACCTATTCCGGATATCAATAGCGCAAATCACAATCTTCGCGCCCGCGCTGAACGCGAAGCGATCAACGCTCCCATACAGGGAACGGCGGCCGATATTATCAAAATTGCGATGATCCGGATTGCTGATGCGCTGAAACGAGAGCACTTGAAGACTAAAATGATCTTGCAGGTGCATGACGAACTGGTCTTTGAAGTACCGAATAAAGAGGTTGACCGCGTACATGCTTTGGTCAAACATGAGATGGAACACGCGATGGAACTGGATGTTCCCCTAGTAGTCGACGTCGGTGTCGGCAATAACTGGATGGAAGCGAAGCATTAATGTAGCGTAGGCATCCTGCCTGCGCCACTCGAAAGATGAAAGTTGGCGTAATCACCGATTCTCACGATGCCGTTGCTCACGTGAAGCGTGCTCGCCAGGTTTTTGCTGAATCCAAAGTCGATCTGGTAATTCATTGTGGTGACATTGTTTCGCCATTTACGCTGCGGCAGCTTGCCGGGCTAAATTGCAGAACAGTCTTTACTTTTGGCAATAACGATGGCGATCACGAGTATCTGTTGCGTGCGGCAAAGCAGGAAAATGCAGAGCTTTACGACCGCCCGCAGGAATTACAGCACGAGGGCTGGAAAGTCCTGCTTTTACACGAACCAGATAATCTGGAAACCTATGCAGCCAGCGGTCAATATGATTTAATTACCTATGGCCACACACACCGGGTGGACATTCGCACAGTAGGTGAAACTCTCATCGTAAACCCAGGCGAGTCATGGGGATGGATAACAGGTCGGGCTAACGTGGCTATAGTCGATCTGGAAACAAAAAGCGCCGCGCTCGTGCTTTTAAATGAACTCGAAGACTGGGAGCCACCGATAAGAAATAAAGGCGGTAAATAACAAAGTAGCAACAGGTTTTGAACATCGTTTCTGATAATTCTGTGCGCTTGCTCAAATTGGATCAATATGCGTTTTCAAGTTAACTTAGCCAGCAAACCATTCCAGAATCGATCATTGTTTTGGATAACGATATTTATAGTTCTGGGCGTGGTTGCGATGGTTGGTCTGGATATAACGGCCTCCAGCGCCGAATATTCGGCCAGGGAACAATCCTTAAAAGAAGATGTCGACATTCAAAGGCGACAGATAGAAGATTTGAAAGCCAGACAGCCAAAATTCCAGCCGGTCCCCGTCAGTCAGCAGGATTATCAGATGCTGCTTTCAGCAAACGAACTGGTTGAACGAAAAGCCCTGTCCTGGACCTGGTTGCTGTCGGACCTCGAGCGGATTGTTCCGCATGATGTTCGGGTTCTGAGCATTGCTGTAGCGCGTGCGGCCGACGATAAGGGCGAGCGTCGCGGTAGCCAACAGCAAGCGGTTGACTGGTTGTCGCGCAAAGTTCCATTGACATTGATAGTCGCGACAAAAGACGATCATAAAATCACTGGAGAATTGTTGCCGCTCTTGAATAAAGAAAGCCCCCGATACCGCGCATTCGTGACTGAACAGCAGCCGCAGCCCGAAACCGGCGAAACTCTATTCAAGATAGCAATCGATTTTACGCCGCCGTTCGCAAACGCAGCGCCGGCCGCGCCACCGCAAGGGGGTCAGCAATGAGCTCAGCCTCCGCTACAATCGTTGCATCTTTACGCAAAGTGTCCAGTTCAGCCAGGAAGTTCGAATTGCGACCCTACGAAGTGGCTGCCGTTCTCGTGACAGCGCTGGCAGTGATTTCTCTCGGCGTCTACTACTTCGTCACGTTGGTTCCGGCCAAAAGTCGCGTTGACAAACTTCAAACCGAGAAGATAAAGAACAAAACGGAAATAGAGGGATATAAGATAGGTTTGACAGAAGTTAAAGATCCGGGTGCACAGACCAAACAGGCTCTGGATTCACTGCAACAGTTCAATCAATTGTTGCCCAGTGGTGTCACCGGTCAAAATGCCATCTTAACCGAAATCAATGATCTTGCCCGCGAGAACAAAATCGCAATTACCGATGCCTTGAAGTTCACAAAGATCGACGAAACACCGCTGGACGCTCCGCAATCCCAGCGTCGGGAAAATATGAGCGTTTATCCGGGGTTGAGTCTCGATCTGGGTGTTCAGGGCAATTACAAAAATCTTCGCGAGTTTATAAGCAAATTAGAGCACAGCAGAAATTTTCTGGTTCTGAATGCGATTGAGCTGGTACCTATCGATCCACAGCAACAACAAACCCGTGGCGGCGTGCGCACAACCACGCGCGGTCCGAAAAGCATCGTGCCTATTGAAAATGTTGCGCTCAGAATCAAACTGGATGCCTATTTCAAGCGCTGATTGAGAATTATCGTTATTACGAGGCTAGCTAAGAGTTATGGCCAAAAGCCAAGCACCAAAGAAGAGTCAAAACGGCCGATACATTGCGTTCGGTGTTTTGATCGTTGTCATGGTGGCAACGCTGTATTACAACCTGCGGGATGATAGCCCTGTTCCGCCGACTCAGGCAGCGGGAAAGACGGGACAGACAGGACAGAACAGCACTTCGTCGACTCCTTCAACTGGGCAACGCATACGCAATAGCGATTTGTCGGCCAGCAATGACCCATTTGCAAAGAACGATAGCAATATCGTAAAAACCAGCGCTCCGAATTCAAAAGGTAATGCTCAGGTTATCACGGCCGGAATGATTCAACCGGTTCGCATGGAGTTATTACATCAACCGGCAGTGACAATCGACGAGCCGACAGGCAGCAGGGGAAACATTTTTAATTATTGGGTTAAACCCCCCGAACCACCGACACCTCCTCCGCCACCACCACCAGCACCGCCGGTAACAGTAGCAGGCATTCAGCCGCAAAACGTTTATGCGCGGACAGGTGGATTCACGATGAAAGTATTTGGCGAAAAGTTCCAGCCGGATTCGCAGGTGCTGATTGGTGGAGCGCCATTCAAAACCAAAGTTATAAGCGACAAAGAACTGAGCGTAGAAATTCCTACACCTGCGATTCAGGTCCCCGGCGAACGCGATATCGAAGTAACGTCTAAAAATCCGGACTTTGCAAAATCGTCTCACGTTAGGTTTACCATCACCCCTCCGCCGACTCCACCGTACAAATATGTCGGATTGATAGTGAACGGCGGTGATTCGCTAGCAGTTTTATTGGTTGACAACGAAGCAATCAATGTCAGAATTGGCGACAAGGTCGAAAAGAACGGGCGCTGGATCGTCAGAAGCATTAACGATAAACGCATAGAGTTTGAAGATAGCCAGTTAAGGCTTCTCCACGCTGTTCCATTCACCGGAGAGCATTGATTATGAGACAACAGAGCCGACGTTCGTTCAAGCGCGCTTTCCGTCGTTCGCGAAAGGTCGGCTCCGGTTTATCCAGCGGCCAGGCTGGTATGGTTCTGCTCATTTTGATACTGGCATTGGCTGTAATGATGATTGCAGTTACCGCTGCCCTTCCAAACGCCAAGTTTGAAGCGAAACGCGAGCGTGAAGCGGAATTGCTGGCACGCGGAAATCATCTTGCCGACGCGATTGAACGATTTCGTCGCACTACTAATCGTTACCCGCTGACGATGGAAGAGTTGGTTGACGGTATTACCGTCGGTGTGAAACAGGTTCATTTCGCACGGCCGTCGGCAATCAAAGATCCGATGACGAATGGTGACTGGCATTTGATTCGTCAGGGCGATCCGGCGCTGCTGGAATTCGCCGAAGCCTGGTCAAGTTACACGATGCAACCGATCCCGCCTCAATTGGCGAATCTGATCGGTGTGCAGATTAACGGTTTAAATAACGGTCAACCGGGGCAGGGACAACCTGGCCAACCCGCGACCGGTGGCGGAACGCTGCTGAATCCTAATCAATCCCAGATGGGAGTTGGTGACGGAGCGATCCTGGGGCCATTTGTAGGAGTATCCAGCACCAGCAAAGAAACATCAGCACGGACCTATTATGGACTGGATGAATACGATAAGTGGGTGTTTATCTATCTGCCGCAAACTTCGACGGTTCCCGGAGTACCGATAATACCGTTGCAGCAAGCTCCAGGAACAGGTATTGGTAATCCAGGTCGCGGAGGCATAAACGGACCTCTTAATCCTGGGAACGGTCCTGGGCGCAGTGGCGGCAGTTAGGTACCTATTCAAGTTCAATATTTATTCATCCTGGACTGACAATTCCCTCTCTCTCGTTTAATATAAACCCCGTCAAAACAACAAATTACTAACCTGTTGGTCCGTTTTTTTCGATTAAGAAGATCAGGGAGAGGTGTAAGCACTGATGTTACAGGATTTGCCATTATTATATTCAGGCGTGCTGGTCTTTGTGTTTGGACTGATGCTGGGCAGCTTTCTAAATGTCGTCATTTATCGTCTTCCTTTGGGCAAATCGATTGTGCTGCCGGGTTCGCATTGTCCAAAATGCAATGCTGCCGTTCGACCGCAGGATAACGTCCCTGTTCTCAGCTATCTAATCCTGCGCGGACGGTGTCGCTTTTGTAAGGTAAAGATCTCTCCGATTTATCCGGCCGTTGAACTGATGGTTGCCTTGTTGTTCCTGTCGCTGCTGCTGGTAAAAGGTCCCAGGACATCCACAATTACAGACATGGCGTTCGTCGCCTCCATAGTCGTCCTGATCTTTGTCGATGCTCAGCACAAGATTCTGCCCAACGCTATTGTTTATCCAGGTCTGGTTCTAGCGATTGCGACTCGAGCATTACTGCCCAGCCTGGAGGGAGTTTCCTGGCCTACGACCACATTGACAAACACAACTGCTTCGATATTCTGCGGAGCTGCGGTTGCCCTGTCAGCGCCGATAATGCTCGGCTTTGATTATGGCGATTGGAAGCTAATGGGTCATAACTTCGTCGATGACGACGAAGAAGACGATGATGAAGGTCAGGGCAGCCATCTGTTTCTAATTACGATTGTTATGGGAATAGTTCTCGGCGTGGGGGTTACCGTGCTGGGTCTGAAGCACAAACTACCAGTTAACGCCGTCGATTCGGTTATTGGCGCAATCATCGGCGCCGTTCTGGGAGCCGGCTTCTTTTGGCTGATGCGATTTGGTTATTACGTCTTCAAGCGGCGCGAAGGCATGGGCCTAGGCGATGCGAAAATGATGGCCTTTGTCGGCGCATATCTTGGATGGCGACTGGTATTTCTAACCACATTTGCAGGGGCGGTTCTCGGTGCTGTGATCGGTGTCATATACTTGCGCGCAAGCAACAAAGGTAGCCGAGAACCGTTGCCATTCGGAATCTTTCTGGGCGGCGCGGCACTGATTGCGCTCTTTTTCGGCCACGAAATTGTAAGCTGGTGGGTTGGAACGTTTCGCTGAGACTTATGAAATATAAATTGAGCGAGATGAGATTGGGAACGCAGATAAGGATTGCCCTTCTGCTGTTTTTGCTCGCTCTGGTAACTGCAAATCTGCTCAGCACTGTCACAATGCTGAAAAGTCGTTTTGAGCTGGAACGTCAGGAACAGCACAACTTTGCAGCCGCTTCGCTAGCGCTGGCTCACACCGCCATGCTCCACCAAAAAGAGATATTGGCAAACAGTCTGGTGGAAGACATGGCAGTCGCTCAAACCGAAGCTGCCGCCGGATTATACGATGAAAACGGCGCGCGCCTGTCTACTGCTTCGCTTAGCGGAGACAATGCTGCGCTCAACCTCTTGCCAATTGCTGCCTCGCGAAAAACCAGTTCAATGCCCACGGTCGGTTCGGTCGAAGCAGCAACCCGAACACTCAGCACCGGCGAAAACGACTACTTTGTAACCGAAGTGCCGCTGATTAAGTTGGGTAATGCCGGTCAGCAATTAACGGCTCCGCAATTCTACCTGGTATTAATAGCGTCAAAATCACCCAGGTTTACTGCTCAGAATTATTTTGTATTTGCGTTCCAGGCTGCGTCGATTCTTCTTTGCCTGCTCTTCATCCACTTCTTTTCCAGGTGGCTGATCTATCCTTACAATCAGATTGAGAGCATGGCAAGGGCTAGCTCTCTGGTAATGAAAGGCGCTTCCAATCAAAGCGAGCAGCAGAACCTGATAAACACGTTTGAGGCCGCAATCAAAGAGTTAAAGGTGAAGGAGCAAAAGCTCCAGCAGATTAACCAGAAAGAGCGCGAACGCGCCGAAGGTTACGAACGACTCAGTGCGCGCATTCTGACCAGCATTCCCAGCGGACTGGTGGCAATTGATTCAAAGGGCCGACTGATAGTTGCCAATGAGCAGGCCTATCGAATTCTGAATAACGAACCTCAACCATCTATGTCAGAGGAACAGGGTTATATGACACTCTTTCAAGCCTGTCCGTCAGTGGTAGAGCTGGTTGCGGATACGTTGAGCAGCGGTCGAACTTATCGTCGACACGAAATAGTTTTCAACTTGCAGGAAAAAGGCTCGCGAGTTCTGGAAGTCAGCGTCTCCCCTCTGGGTAAAGGCTATAAAGATATTCAGGGGGCATTGTGTCTGATCGCCGATATAACCGAAGTCACAGCTTTGCGCGAACAGATTCGAGTGCGTGAAAATTTGGCCTCTCTCGGTGAAATGGCTGCCGGAATTGCGCATGAATTCAAAAACTCGCTGGCGACTATTCAAGGCTTCGCGCAGTTAATAGAAAACTCTGGGAGCGGTTTGGCGCAACATCGGGAGATCGCCTCATCACTTTCCGACGAGACGCGACACTTAACCCAGATGGTGACTGATTTCCTGCGTTTTGCCCGACCCGAACAGATTCATCCGAGCGAGGTTGATTTGGACGAACTCACTCGCGATTGTATCGAAGGCTTGGACAATTTGCGGAAAGAGCTCGACATTGAAGTTATCATCACTGGACAATTGCCGGAAATTAGCGGCGATTTGATGATGTTGCGGCACGCATTCCTGAACCTGTTGAGAAACGCGATGGAGGCAATGGCTGAAGCACCTGCTCGCCAGTTGAAGATAAATATGGCTAGCAGTTATGACGTTTTCGGCCGATCCTGCGCGGCAATAAACATCAGCGATACCGGATGCGGCATTCCGTCAGATGCCCTATCGAAGATATTTATTCCGTTCTTCTCGACAAAATCGCGCGGCTATGGAATCGGCCTCGCAATCGTTCAAAAGGTGTTTTCCGGTCACGGCGGATCAATCGAGGTAACCAGCACCGAAGGCGTCGGAACAACATTCCAGTGTCTGTTACCGGTTGCGAGTGATGTCACAAAACCCAGGTTAGAACCTACTCTTGCGACTGTCGACGCTGAATCCTAACAAACCGTTTTTGAACTGAGTTTTGGAGTGTTGTCATGTTATTCTCGTGCGCATGAAAGGGACAATTGATTTTTATTGGTTGCCAAACTGCACGACTTGTCAAAAGGCGAAGTCATATCTTGATGGTAAAGGAACGAAAGTCGGACGCATTCGAGATATCAAATCGGATCCGTTGTCGCGAGCTGAGGTTGAAGATTTAGCAGGATTGGTCGGCGGACCTGAAAATCTGTTTTCCAGGCGGGCGATCAAATATCGGGAACTTGGATTGGCAAATCAGAACCTTTCGAACCAAGACTTGCTCCGCCTGATGAGTGAAGAATATACGTTCATAAAGCGCCCCGTAATCGTCCGCGGTAACAAGGCTGTCGCGGGTTTCAACGCAAAGCAGGTCGATAATCTTGTCGATTCTTAGAAACGGCTATTTGTTACTTCGATTTACTACCTTAAACCGGTCCTACACATAAACTTTCGCGTCGGCCGTCCGATGATAAATATATAGATTGCGCTTGTTTGAGATGGCAGCAGTGGTTATGCAGACCCAGAGTTTTGAGCTAGATTACGACATATTTGAGCCGTTCGAAAAGCTGATCGGTATAGAGCTCAAAGGTAAAACCGTCGAGGTGCCTGAAAACAACTCGCTGTTGCGATGTCTTCAGTATCTTCACAACGAAGGTATTTCTTATGGTGACTTTTGCTGGAACGGCGACTGCACGCATTGCGTTGTGCGATACTCACCCGAATGCAATTCCGCGGAACGCAATGGGCTAGCCTGCCGAATCCACGCGACCGAAGGCATGAAGATTTCCCTGGTTAGCGAATATATTCAAGTTTGTCTGAAGTAGGCTCCTTACTTTCCGACATCGCCCAACGTCTCCCTTAAGAAATTCCGTTCAATCTTTGATGCTAGTTCCAGAGCATTATTTACCAAATTCTGACCTCGAGACCGGTATTCGCGCTTGAATTCCTCGTCTTTCAGTCCAGCCAAGTTTGTGGCTACGTTATAATAGGCACCTCTGACGGCCGTAAGCGCCATTTGCGCGCCAACTGTTACATCAGATTGCGCATTCGCGTTGCCGATCTCTGAAAGTTTCGCTAGCAGTTCCAGTACTCGCAAAGCGGTCTCTGCTGTGCACATCGGCACGGCTGCGGCGCCCTTGGTCGCCTCTTCAATTGCCGCAGCGCGAGCGCTCTTTTCTTCGTCGGTGTTCTTTGGCATTTTGAAAGCTATCATTACACGATCGAAGCTTTCCGCGTCTTCATCTATCGCTCTGGTTAAAGATTCAGTTAACGGCGACAGTTCTTCAAAAATCGCTTTCGCCTGTGGCTCGACGTCGGCATATTTTTTTCGGCCGATGGTGAGACGACAAACCATTTGCGCGAGAGATGCAGCTAGCGCTCCTGCTAAAGCAGCCACCGAGCCACCACCAGGCGTAGGCGCGTCGGACGCGACCAGTTCTGGAAAGCTGCCTATAGTCAGTGCCAACGACGCCGGTCGCGAAGCTTCAAGTTTTCCGCCAACCTCTTTCGCTTCACGGTCCAATTCAGACAGGGCGTTCCGCAATCTGTTTTCAAGGATCTGATCTCGATTGAAATTCTCGACCTGAAGGAAAAAGTCGGCACACATATCAAGGGCAGCCTGTGGGACCAGTCCAACGATCTCGCTGCCGATCACATTTATACCGTACCGTTCTGCTTCTCGCTTAACCGCTTCGAAAACCCTGAAGATCGGCGTGCCTTCATAGTTGACCAGATTCATGGAAACCTGAACAATGCCGCGCTCTTTAAGCTCAAAACCCAGGGCTTTCACATAACGAAACCCGCCGCTGAGATGCCGCACTGCTTTCGCAATCTTGTTTGCGATTTCGATATTGTTTGTATTCAGATTGATGTTGTATGCAATCAACGGCATCCGAGCGCCGACCACAGTGGCGCCCGCTGTCGGGTGGATCACCGGATCGCCAAAGTCTGGTTTCCTGGCAGGGTTCGTGGCTATTTCTGCTCGAACGCCTTCGAATTCGCCTTTGCGAATGTTTGCGAGGTTTTCCCGGTCAGGTCTGGTCGCAGCTTTTTCGTAGAGGTAGACCGGTATCTTCAGCTCAGCCGCTATTCGCTCTCCGCACTGACGCGCAAGCTGAACGCATTCATCCATAGTGACTCCCTGAATAGGGACGAACGGAACAACATCTGTCGCCCCAAGGCGTGGATGCTCGCCTTTATGAACATTCAAATCGATCAATTCTGCTGCTTTAGCTGTTGCTCTAACAGCGGCATCTACGATTACACCGGGCTCTGCAACAAATGTGATAACGGAGCGATTGTGATCGGAATCCATCTCTTTATCCAGAATAACTGCGCCGTTCGCCGAACGAATTGCGTCGACAATCGCGTCAACCACCTCCGTGCGACGTCCTTCACTGAAATTGGCAATGCATTCTACAATCCGATTCATAACTATTTTATCTATTTCCTTTTTTTCACAGCTTTCAGCGGCTTTTGAAAAATGATTACATATTCGTGTTTGAATATGTAAAAACCACCGGCCAAGGCACGGTAGCGCCATAGATTATTCGTGCGGCCTTTTCCTTTTTCGTTCCCTTCAATGTTTTTGACTACTATGGATTTGGTGATGAACCCGACTTTATTCATCTCCTGCATGCAAAGGAACCCGAGCGGAATCAACTCTCCCTGCTCATACTTATCGCCGATTATCAAAACGGCAAATCTGCCGGACTCAAGCAAATCAAATCCGTTTGCGGCGACTCGTCCAAACATGGTCAGGAACTGTTCGGTGCTGGCAGCGTTCGACAAGTCAGCATCGGAAGTAGAAAATTTGATTATGTCGTGATACGGCGGATGCAAGATAAGCAATTGGCCATGAGTTCTGCCAAATGCCTTCAGTTTCTCTTGTATGGTCTTTCTGGTTGTGTCGCTGCTGCTGTCGCCTTCGATAATCTTGATCGTAGCTCGAGATTTTGACGGAATCTTTTTCCGCACGTGATCCGCGAGCTCTGGCTTTAACTCAACGCCAATACAACCACGGCCGAGATTCATCGCTTCAATCGCCGAGGTTCCAGATCCAAGAAACAGATCTAAAATGACATCGCCTGGCTTTGTGTATCTGCTAAAGGTTTGCGAGGCTATCTGCGGTATGAAGTTGCCGTGATAATCAAGCTTATGTCCGTTCGATCTATTGCGGGAACTAATAATCCAGAGCGAATCCGTGTAAATATCGTGGTAATCTTTCCAGCGGCTCAGGTCAATGTCATTGTAGCCAACAGTTTTGGTCGCTGCGGCGAGCTCTTTTCTGGATGATAAATCTTTTCGCGATTTCATTCGCCCTTAGAGTAAACAACCGCGCCGTTCTTAACAACAGTTCTTGCGTGATTAACGCCAAAGAAATAAGGTATCTGGCGATAGTCATCACAGTCGAATATAACAAGATCGGCCTGTTTGCCGACCTCTATTGTTCCGATTGACGAAGCTCGCCCCAAAGTATGCGCAGCGTTGATCGTCGATGCAGTGATGACTTCGGCCGGAGTCATTCTCATCTGGGTGCAGGCAATCGACAAGATCATCTGCATATTCGGCGTAGGCGACGAGCCAGGATTGAAATCAGTCGCCAGCACCACAGGCAGTCCCGCATCGATCATTTTCCGCGCCGGTGCATACTTTGCCAGGCCGAGATGAAACACCGATCCGGGAAGCAGAACCGGCATCACTTTCGATGAATTCAGTTTTTCGATTGTGACGTCATCGATTTGTTCCAGATGGTCAGCGGACACTGCACCAACTTCAACTGCCAGCTCCGCTCCGCCGCATAATGTTAACTGATCGGCGTGGAAGCGCGGCCTCAAACCTTGGCTTTGTGCCCTCTGAAGGACCTCTCGTGACTCGTCAATGCTGAAAACATTGGATTCGCAAAAAACGTCGCAGTATTTTGCCAAATCCTCCTTTGCTACCGCCGGCAGCATTTCTTCAACAACCAGGCGCAGATATCCTTTTCGATTGTTCCGATATTCGTCCGGGACTTCGTGCGCTCCGAGAAAGGTTCCAATCAAATCAAGCGGCGTTTCGTCATTAAGGCGTTGAATGGTTCGCAGTATTTTCAACTCGTCCTCGACGGTTAAACCGTATCCGCTTTTTGCTTCGATTGTTGTAGTTCCGTGGCTGAGGAACCATTGAACATGGCGTTTGCCGATCTCAAAAAGATCTTCTTCGCTTGCGGCTCGGGTCGCTCGAACCGTTGATCTGATGCCACCACCTTTTGCGGCTATCTCCTGGTAGGTAGCTCCTGCAATCCTTTGTTCGTATTCGTTTTCGCGCGTTCCAGCGAAAATAGCGTGGGTGTGCGCATCGACGAAACCGGGCAGAACTACGCAACCGGCGGCATTGATGAATTCGATATCAGGAAAATCTTCGAATTGGGCGGTTTTCCCCACAGCTTCTATTCGCCCATTGTGAACCAGAATTGCGCCATCCTCGATTATACCCAGATCGCGCATCGCCTCGCCTTTGCGAGGCGATGCGCCAGCCAGAGTCACGACCTGCGAAGCGTTGGCTATCAAAATTCTGCTCATCGACAACAAATATCACACAGGCCGACGCCTTGGTCAAACCCGATTAGTGAACGGCAGTAACTGTGACAGCAAATGGCCACAAATCGCCATCACCACTAGATGTCACAGCATTATTCATAGATAACAAAGAGCTTATCGTGCTGTGACAGGTGTGACACCAATTAACAAAACTCGCGCAATCCGCTGAACTGCAGCTTCATTTGTATAACCAACTCCAAAATCAGCTGTCCGAGCGACCCGAATGTCCGGTTTTTTCTTTTCCGTTCGTCGCATGGGTAAAGATCGAAAATTGGACTTCGGATAGAAGTTCCAATGTCGAACTTCAGATAATTGTGTATGGGAGAAAGACAATGACAACAATTAAATCGCGAATTAACAACCCTGCGGTTGTGCTTCCAGATGCTTTGCCAGCTATCTATGCATTGGTGGCATCAGCGAAGAAGGACTGTGTACCACAGAAAACACTGAATCTTATGCATTTGCGCGCGAGTCAAATCAATGGCTGCAGCTTCTGCGTTGATATGCATGCCCGCGAGCTAAAGAATGCGGACGAGAGCGATCAGCGACTCTTTACCGTGTCTGCCTGGCGTGATGCTCCGTATTTTACGGACGCCGAGCGAGCAGCCCTGGCATTAACCGAAGCTGCAACACGTCTGGCGGATCGACCTGATCCAGTGCCGGACGAAATCTGGGACGAGGCGGCGCGCTATTATGATGAAAAGGCGCTCTGCGTCCTCGTGCTCAATATTGCTCTGATCAATTTCTTCAATCGTATTAACGTGACCACAAGACAAATCGCAGGATCGTTTCCTGTGAATGAAAGGTAGGCAACAATGACAACTGAAAACAAAGCAAAATTGACTTATTGGGCAGTGACCCTGCCGATCGTCGCCACGATAATGCTGGCTGGTATTTTCCTGCTGGCCGGTGTCAGTGCAAATGTCGAAGGAATTACGCACCTTGGCTATCCCGCTTATCTTTGCAAAATTCTTGGCGTGGCAAAATTCGCAGGGGGCCTGGCCATTTTCTATGGGCGGTACAAAACGTTAAAAGAATGGGCCTATGCAGGTTATACATTTAACTTGCTGGGAGCTTCAGCCTCGCACGTATTTTCGGGCGATGGCGTCATAAAGATCCTTATTCCGATCATTAATCTTGGTTTCGTCCTGGTTTCCTATTGGTTATGGAAAACCAGAGAAGAAACAGAAAAAAATAATGTCGCGATGTCCGGGTTCGGCTTCGCCGTTCGTCATGTTGAGTGAAATCGGAAAATTTAAAACATAGCGACAACGCCAAACCGATTTCGCGTTAAACTGAATTGATATAAAAAGGAGAAATCGAAATGTCGAGATTTATGTTGTTATTCAGAGCCAACCCTGAATCTTATCAATCAATGTCGCCCGAAGACATGCAGCAAACCGTTAAGAAGTGGATGGATTGGAGAGCAGACATGGAAAAAAGCGGCCACGTCGTGCAATACGGGGAGCGCATGGAACACACGGGAAAAGTCATTCGTGGCAAATCAAAGACAGTTACCGACGGCCCGTACGTGGAAGTCAAAGACTTCATACAAGGATCAGCGTTAATCAAAGCAAGAGACATTGATGAGGCCGTCAGCATTGCAAATGGCTGTCCTATTCTTGACAGCAATGGCTCAGTGGAAATCCGTCCGATTTACAATTCGCAGGATTAACAGGAGGGAACTACGCAAGACGTACCGGGACTAGTCGACCATCTTTTCCGCCAGGAGGCTGGAAAGATGGTCGCTTATCTAAGCAGAATCTTTGGGCTTGGACGACTGGACCTGGCTGAAGATGTGGTTCAGGACACCCTTTGCCGGGCGATGGAGACCTGGGCGGCTCAAGGTCTTCCAGACAATCCGTCAGCCTGGCTAATGAGAGTCGCCCGGAACCGCGCGATTGATGTGATCAGACGTGATGAACAATTCCGGTATTTCGAGCCCGAATTGACTCACCTGTTGAAATTGCGAGAAAATCTGTCGGTGGAAACAGCGGCTTTTGAAAAAGAGATTCAAGACGACCAGCTCCGCATGATGTTCAACTGCTGTCATCCTGATCTTTCGAGAGAAGTTCAGGTGACGTTGATACTAAAAACGCTTTGCGGTTTCAGTGTTGCCGAAATAGCCAATGCACTTTTAGTAAGTCAGGATTCGATTGAGAAGAGACTCGGTCGTGCGCGAAAGCTGTTCCGATCATCAGGCACGGTCGTCGAGATCACGAACCCTTTGGATGTGCGCGAGCGAATTGATGCTGTTTACCAGGCGATCTATCTTTTGTTTAATGAAGGTTATCACGGTAGCCAATCCGAACAGACGGTTCGTGACGATCTATGTTTCGAGGCGATCAGGCTGGCGCTCCTGTTAAGCGAACACCCCGAGGCAGCAACGCCAAAAACATTTGCTTTGCTCGCGCTTCTTTGTTTTCACGCCGCGCGGCTTTCGGGTCGAACGGGTGACAATGGAATATTGATTCAACTTGAGATGCAGGACCGGAGCAAGTGGGACCGCGACTTAATGACGAAAGGGTTTCATTTCCTGCAAAAATCCTCAACCGGAGATGAGATCAGCGAGTTTCACATTGAAGCAGTAATCGCCTCTTTGCATTGCGCGGCGGCAAGTTACCGAGAGACCGAGTGGGATAAAATTCTAGAGCTTTATGATTTGCTTTACAGACTTAAGCCGACGCCGATTGTAGCTTTGAACCGCGCAGTTGCTGTCGGTAATACACTTGGACCAGAGGCTGGGTTAGAAGAGCTAAGCAGAATTGCCGATTCCGACAGATTGAAAGAATATCCTTTCTATCCTGCCGCTCGAGGAGAATTTTATCTCTTAGCTGGCCGACCAACAGAGGCCGCAAAACAGTTCGAAAAAGCAAAAAGGCTGGCACGAAGCCAGCCGGAGATTAATTACTTCGAGCGCAAAATAAATGAATGCAGGTCTGCGTCCTGAGCGCTTAGCGTCTGGCGATTGTATTTCTGCTGCTGGTTTGCACCGCTTCACGCTCCTCCTCGATTCCGACCTTCATCAGATCGAATACAGGCAGTCGAGCGATCTGAGGAGCCGGCGCGGATCCGCGCTTTACTGAGAACCAGATTATGTCGTTCAGCGTCTTTGGATCGGCCATGTCTTCGTGGGTAAAATCCTGGTCAGCTGTTTTTCTCATCCAATACGCGACATCAGGATCCCTTGAGGCGGCTTTATTGATCAAGTTATCCAATGACACATCAGGCAAAATGGATTTATATGGATCAAGATTCGCTTTTGCCTGAAAAATGTTTATTGGCGATGCGGTTGAGTCGAGCAGGTTCATTGGCTCAATGCCTAACAACACTTCCATTGTTCTGATCAGGCTGACAGTGTTGTGAAACTGATGAACGAGCGCGCCTGGACGATTGTATGCGCTGATAACCATTGCAACCGACCTGTGCGCGTCGACGTGATCGGGGCCGTCCTGTGCATCGTCCTCAACAACAAAGATCGCGGTGTCTTTCCAGTACGGACTATTTGAGACCGCCTCAACCAGACGGCCAACGGCATAGTCATTGTCGGCTACGTAAAACTGAGGCGTCGCCATGCCTTGCGACATGCCGCTGGTGTGATCGTTGCTGATCCGTAATATCGACAGGTTCGGCATGTTGTCGCGGCCAGTCTGGAAATCGTTTACGAAACCATGAAACTCGTCCAGCCAGTCGCCGATTCTTGAGGTTCCGTGGAAACTTTCTGTCGGGCTATTTTTGCTGATTAATGGATCGATCTTGCCTCCGGATTCTTTTGCTATTTTGTAAGATTCTGTTGTCATCGAATCGGGAGTATTGAGATCGAAATTCCTGTAAGTCTGACTGTAGTGACCCTCGAGCGATTTCTTTGTCGGTATTGCAGAAACTGTAGGAGTCAGATCGGGATAAGTTCTATTCTTATTTTTATTAATGCCTTCGATTTCGCCTGCTGACAGCGTTGCAATGTATTCACCATAGTTCTTGTATGTCAGCCCCGTTTTTGCTGCGGCATCCCAAAGATAAAGAGTAGACGGCTCAGCCGCGTCAGTGCCGCCATTCAAATACGGAATATATTTGCGCATGAAATCAGCAACATCGTTTGCCTCGACCTGTCCTTTGAACAGGGGCGGACTGTTCCTTGTCGGCCCGTAACTCGGCAATCGGTTGAATCCTTCGAAATCATACGTGCGACCGCGTCGAGAGTAGTTCCAGCGATAACCTTTATCCACATAATCGGTGGAAAATGCCGCCGTCGACCAGTTGTGTCCATCGGGACTTGCTTCGGAATTCACAAAGAATCGATCCAGCACGCCAAACCGCGTTACGAGCGCATGGTGATTCGGCGTAATGTTCTGCGCTGCACCTGAAGGCGATTTTGCGGCGTCGCTATGACCGAAGATCGCAAGACGAGCATCACCATCGGCGGCAGTTCCGTCACCGGCTTTTGCAAGATCACCGAATACCTGATCGTAGGCTCGGTTCTCTTTTATTACGTAGATAATGTGTTTGAATGGAGATTTGCCAGGGAAAAGTTTCACATCTTCGCGCCCAATCAGACCGTTATTGCGCATGACCTGCTGGGTATATGCCGCCAAGCTACGCTCACCGGGTATGTCTATTTGACTAATGTTGCCAGCGACGAGCGCAACACTATACTCGCCTCCGCGGCGCCCCGGACTGGCTGGGAACTTTTCGTTAGGAGCGTTGGGCGCTCTGCCTGAGTTATCAACAACCATCGAGGAGTTAGCGAAACCCGTTCCCTTACCGTTACCGACAAACAAATGATTTCCTGCGACTGCTACCGCCGATGCATACTGGCCAGTCGGGATAAAGCCTCGGAGTTTGCTGTGCGAATCTTCAGGTTTGACTTCTCTGTCATCATCATCTCTCGGGCCACCGCGTCGTTCAGTTACTTGGGACTTTCCATTGTTGGACGGCGATGGAGCCATTTCTCCCTCGGCGGCCGCCGACAACGATATAACCGCAACTGCGTCGCTGTGCGCGTTGGCAACGTAGAGTGTGCTTCCCTCCAGCGAAAGAGCCAGCCCTTCCGGGCTGCTTCCATTGAGGGAAGTTTCGTTCATCTTTAGATTGATCCGCTCGATTTCCTGATCGCCGACAGTATCGATGACGGAAACGCTGTCCGCATTTGAGTTCACGACATAAAGCCGGGAGCGCGAGGCGTTCATTGTCATTGCGGTCGGATGATGCCCTACATTGATGAACTTCGCTGCTTGCGAAGAAATACCATCGGAGACTGCTATCGTATCGGCGCTCCAACACGATACAAATATTTTGGCTGCACCGGAACCATTCTTTGTCGGCACAACGGC
Source organism: Blastocatellia bacterium (assembly GCA_035652355.1). Taxonomy (GTDB): domain Bacteria; phylum Acidobacteriota; class Blastocatellia; order DASRDY01; family DASRDY01; genus DASRDY01. Next base: position 75,650 of record DASRDY010000170.1, on the reverse strand, counting down.
AACATCGTAGGGATTCATAAATTCCGACTTGTTGTCTCTGTGCAGATCCACGGTCGTCAGGTTTCGCGTGCCGTGAACGTCGGAAACAATTCCAAGAGTGTCGCCAAGGTTGTTTGCAACATAGAGGTTGTTGCCGTCAGGACTGATTGCAAGACCAGTCGGATACACAGGCACAACATTGTTGTTATAACGCGGAGTAGGCGCAACCGTGGCAAATCCCTTAACGTCGATGAACGGTGCCTGAACCTTTGTGTCTGGTCCAGGTGAAGCGGGCGTAATCGGAGTTTCGTTTCCAGTGTGGAAGTTGAAAATCCATACCTTGTTTTCAAACCCTCCGGAAACATAAAGAGCATAACTGCCATCGGTCTCTGGTTTTGGCGAAAAAACGACTCCTACGTTGACGCTCTGTGGCGCCGGAAAGTAAACGTTTTGTACGACGATCGGGGAAGGCTTTGCGTTCAAATCAATTACGGCCAGTGATTGCTGGTATCGACTAGTCTTCGCGTCAAACTGAACTCCGTAACCGCTGTTGACTACGACCAGATATCTTCCCTGGCCATCGGCGCCGCTTTTATCTGGAGAATGAATAAAGGCAACGGGCAGCGCTCCAACTGCAGCTCGTTTAGTACCGGCGTCTATCACGAGCGAACCTGCGGGCGTAATTCGACGACCTTCCGAAGCCGGTTCATTCGTTATCTGCACGTCTGCACCCGAAGTCAATGAATTAATGAGAGGCAGGGCTATCAATCCAGCTAAAATCAATAATCCAAGCTTACGGATCGCTGTAATCTGTTTGCGCGTCATTGTGATCTCCTGAAATACTTTTGCAAAGCGCGATCATTCCTACGATTCAGTGAAGATCCTGTCAACCTGTGCCGACAGATAGAGAGATTATAATCAAGATTTGAAACAGGAATATTACCGGCGCTTGACGAACGGCAAAATATATCAGAATTGGTTAAATAGAGAGTCAACCTTTTCTAAAATTCCGGAAAACTAAATCGTATGAAGCCCTGAATTTTCATTTTGATTGCCGAGCGTGACAATGAGCTACATTTCGTCCAAACACAGATATTTACAATCCGTCTTTTAATCTTCACCGCATCCTCGGCTGCAAAACGGCGCCTTATTTCATTCACCCTGTATTAAATTGCGCTATAATGCCGAAAACATCTATAAGACTTGGCCCATTCAAAACAACGGTTAATTCCAGAGCCGAGCGTCCGATGATTTTTTCCCCAGAATCAACATAGGGACGCGACGAAGTAGTACTGTCTCCCCGGAGGCTATAAAAATGAGTGAAGGAACGAGGTCCGCAGTAGCGCGCTATGGATTGGGCCTGGCCGTCTTTGCCGTTACCGTTGTTACAGCTCTTATACTCAGTCGTTTCTCAAGGCTCGATCTTAGCCTTCTGCTGATACTGGGCGCATTAATCGGCGCCACATGGTTTGCCGGTCGCGGCCCTGGGTTTCTGGTCGCAATTCTAATCGCTTTATCAGCTCTATTTGATTTCAGGACCCACACCTGGAGGTTTTCGAGCCCCAATTTTCATCTTGGGAGATTTCTGTTCGGAGAAGTCAATGTCATGATCCTGTTTTCGATCCTGATTCTACTAGTCAGTGCGCGAAAACAGAATACCACGACACTGCGTGAGCAGCGCGAATGGCTCAGGGTAACTCTGTCAAGCATCGGAGACGCGGTGATTGCCACGGACCTCAGTGGCCGCGTGCTGTTTCTTAACCCCACGGCGGAGCTATTGACCGGATGGACGCTGGCAAACTCCGAAGGGCGGCCGCTTCGAGAAATATTCAATATCGTCAATGAAGGGTCGCAACAGCCTGTCGAAAATCCGGTTGAAAAAGTGATAGATAGAGGAGCATCGATCGGTTTGTCTAATCACACGGTCCTGATTTCAAAGGACGGCATAGAACGACCGATTGACGATAGTGGCGCTCCGATTCGCGGCAAGGATGGCAAGATTACCGGAGTCGTACTGATTTTCCGCGATGTAACAGAGCGCAGAAAAGCCGAAGAAGAACGTGAGCGATTGCTACAGCGAGAACACGAGGCTCGCGAACATGCCGAAACCGCCAGCCGACTGAAGGACGAATTTCTCGCTACGGTTTCCCATGAATTACGCACACCACTAACCGCAATGCTGGGCTGGTCCAAGATGTTAAAAGCCGGAAACCTCGACGACGAAACAGTCAAACGCGCAATCGAAATCATCGACCGGAACGCAACAGCGCAGTCCAGAATTGTGAATGATATCCTTGATATGTCGCGAATAATCAGTGGCAAGATGCGGCTGGATATTCGCCTTGTCGACATGCGTAAAGTGATTGAAGCCACAATTGAAAACCTACGACCTGCCGCAGAAGCAAAAGGCGTGAACCTTCTGACCAACTTGCCACCCAATCATGTCCAACTGAAAGGCGATCAGGATCGATTGCAGCAAGTGATCTGGAATCTGCTTTCAAATGCGATCCGATTTACTCCGTCCGGCGGGCAGATAATGATGGATGTAAAGGATAGTGATTCCAATATCGAAGTTTCTGTCAAAGACTCAGGTATCGGAATCAGCAAAGAATTCCTTCCCCACGTTTTTGATCGGTTCACGCAGGCTGATTCGTCTATTACGCGCAAATATGGTGGACTCGGGCTTGGATTGGCGGTCGTCAGAAACCTTGTGGAGTTGCACGGCGGCAGTGTTCGAGCGGAAAGCGACGGCAGTGACCAGGGCGCGACTTTCACTATTCATTTGCCGACCTGGAAGGCGACAGGGATTGGGAATGATGACAGTTTCAATACGGGTGGATCTGCGCTGCGTGCTTACGAAACATGTGACGATAAAACCCCGGATTTCAATCCGGATCTTGCGGGGCTGCGCGTTCTGGTTGTTGATGACGAGATGGATGCTCTGGATTTGATCTCTGTTGTGTTGACTCAATGCGGGGCCGAGGTTCAAACGGCATCATCGACTCAGGAAGCACTGGAGATGATTTCGCAATGGCGGCCGAATGTGCTGGTGTCGGATATAGGAATGCCAGGTGAAGATGGTTATGTGTTAATCAATAAAGTGCGGTCGCTTTCACCAGAACAGGGTGGAAGAACTCCGGCAGCAGCTTTAACTGCCTACGCCCGCCTGGAAGATAAACTGAAAGTTTTGGCGGCCGGCTATCAGATGCACGTGCCGAAACCTGTCGATCCGAAGGAAATCGCAACCGTCGTTTCCAGCCTCGCGGCTCATAACTGATGTGTCGAAGACCTGGTTGGCGTCACAATACGATTTATTTATCAGATCGGATAGTTTTGCGGACCCTGTTGGTTACCGTTAACGAGACTCGGACCACTTTGAATAGCACCGATCAAACAAGACCCGGTTGAAAGCCACTTCTCCAGCATGGCTTTCAACTCTTCGACATTCACTGGCTTGGTAAGATAATCGTCCATGTCTGCGGCCAGGCACTTCTCCCGTTCTCCGAGCAGAGCATGCGCCGTTAGCGCAACGATTGGGATTCGTTTGTCGGTTTTAATCCGGCGTATTGCTGCCGTCGCCTCATAACCGTCCATCTCTGGCATTTGGCAATCCATGAAAATCAAATCGTAAGACTGTTCCTTTGCTGCGGCTAGTGCTTCGCGACCATTCGCGACGACATCGGGATTGTATCCTAGCTTTTGCAACTGCCTTTTTGCGACTCGTTGATTAACGGCGTTATCCTCAGCAAGAAGTATTCGCTTGCTGCTGTATTGTGGATGTGCCGCAGGTTTCTCAAATGGGAGGGGCGATATTACATCACCGATCGCTGAGCGCGGATTCTGAGCGCCGACTTTCATTACCTGAACCAGGCAGTCGAATAACTGAGACTGGCGAACCGGCTTTGCCTGATAGGCCATGATTCCGACTTCCTGTGCCATTTCGTTATGACCGCGTTTTCCATAGGAAGTAAGCATTACCAACCTGATATCGCGGATCAAGGGATCATTTTTGATAGCTCTGGCGACTTCAAAACCATCCATGTCAGGCATCATCAAATCCAGAATGGCCAGATCATATGGCATTTTCTGTTGGGCAGCTTCGCGCAATCGACGTAACGCAAGCGGTCCTGATTCGACCTCTGACGGTAACATTTGCCAGGAGCTGGTCTGATGCAAAAGTATCTTTCGGTTTGTGGCATTGTCATCAACGATCAGCACGCGCGCGCCGCGAAGGTTCTCGCGCATCGAATCGATTGATGGATCGGCGCTAGCTTGTTTTTCGAATTTGGCTGTGAACCAGAAAGTCGAGCCTTTGCCATATTCGCTCTCAAAACCTATATCTCCGTTCATTAGGCTGACTAAATGTCTTGCGATAGCCAGGCCAAGTCCGGTTCCTCCATAACGCCGAGTCGTCGAACCATCGGCCTGCGTGAATGGCTGAAATAAGTCCCGCTGCGCGACATCCTTGATCCCGATTCCGGTATCAATAACTTCGAATTTCGCGACGACAGCGTCATCGGTTTCGCTTTCCTTCGAAACTTTGACGATAACCTCACCAGTGTCCGTAAATTTCACAGCATTGCCAATCAGATTAGCCAGTACCTGGCGCAAGCGGCTCGGATCACCTCGAAGCCCGGCAGGCAGATCGTTATAAACCAGCGAAGCCAGTTCAACACCTTTATCGTAGGCACGCTCTGCCAAAAGATCGACCGAGCTTTCTACAACGTGGCGGAAATCGAAATCGATCGACTCGAAATGAAGCTTGCCAGCTTCCATCTTTGAAAAATCGAGAATGTCATTGATGACCGTCAGCAGTAGATCGGCGCTGTTTTGTATCGTTTCTGTGTATTCTTTCTGCTCTCTGGTCAGCTTCGTATCCATCAGCAAACCGGTCATACCGATCACGCCATTCATTGGCGTGCGAATCTCGTGGCTCATATTGGCCAGGAATTCCGATTTCATCCGAGCCGTCTCCAGCGCCATATCGCGCGCCATCTCGAGCTCAGACTCCATCCGCTTTCGTTCGGTAATATCGGTCATTGTCCCCTGGAAACCGATCAAGACCCCTTTCGCGTCTCGAAGAGCGAGAGCGTTTTCCGAGACCCAGATTGTGCTTCCATCTCTTCGATAGACTTCCGATTCAAAGTCCGTTATCGACCCTTGCTCCTCAACGAGGCGTCTAAACTCATCTCGACGATCGGACTTCACGTAAATAGAGTTCTCGGCAATAGGCCCGGTTTTGAGCTCTTCCTCTGAGTTATAGCCAAGGATCGTGGCTAACATCGGATTCGCTGTAATACATTTATTGTCGATCGTCGTCTGGTAGATGCCAGTGTTAGCGTTATGGAAAATTTTCTGGTAATTACGCAATGTTTTTACCAGCTTCTTACGCTCGACGATTTCGGCCTGAAGCTCGCTATTGGCGCCCGCCAGTGCGGCGGTGCGCTCCGCCACTCGAACCTCGAGCTGATCGTTCGCTTTTTGCAATTCTGCTTTTTGCTGGGCTGTCTGCCACATATCCTCTGCGCTGCGGCGGCAGGATATGACCAGGAACGTATCTTCAAAAAATACCCAGGCGGCATGCTCGACCCAGCGCCAGCTACTGACGGTCAAGACGCCATAAACCGATTGAGGCCAAAAGACACCGCGAAGGAAATGATCCAGTGCGACAACGATAGTCGCGGGGACCAGAACACGCCAGTCGCGGTAGATCGCCAGAAACGCGAGTGAGCCGAAAACGTGAAAATGGGTTTCGATTCGTCCGCCGCTTAAATGGATAAATAGCGCGCCCATCAGCATCTGCGCGATTGAGATTACATATCTTGTGGAAGCAAAACCTGGTCGGACAAAAGCCAGCACGATTGGCAAAAAGCTGATCGCTCCGCCAAGAAAGATTGCGGCATATATGTGAGGATGAGTATGACTTTCAGATCCTGCCCACGTTTGCGGAGATACCCAATACGCTGCCCCAATACCTGCCATCCATTGAATAGCCATCAGTACCGCGAACATTCTATCGGTTCGTTTATAGTTTATCTGTTGTGACTCGGTGAGGAGTGTCCGAGCTGTCTCTTCGGTTGCTGTAAGAGGCATTGTGGTTTATTTCGCTTTTGTGGCGTAACAAGCGTCCTTATTATTGGGGTTTGTGTCCTTTCCGAGCAGGTCACATCCATAAACATTTGTCGACTTTCGATCTGCTGTTCCGCTCAGCAGCAGGGACGTTATCGCATCGCGTCCTGCGTTGTCCCCGGAGTGCCCACGCGAACCTGTAATGCCTCCGCTGAACAGCAGATTCCCATTCCTGCTGTAAAGCAGTGCCTGTCCCGACGTCGCGGCGCCGAAAATGTGCGCCTCCGCGCCGTCGTTATCAACCAGCACTTTCACACCCGGTATTGCAGCGGCACTGTGCCAAAGATCTGTCTGTTCCCAGTCGTCAGGAAAATCTGCGGGCTTGTAAAAAAGTACGTAGGCTGACACCTTGCCCTGGCAATGGGCCATCAGTATGGCAAGCTCGCCAATAGTAGCTCTGGTGCAGGGACAATGCGGATGAGCCAGCAAAACCAAAGTCGCCTGTCCCTCGATTCTCGGTATCTTACTGTCGACAGGCCATTGTGCAGAAGGGATAGCGGGCGTTCCCGGCGCGATTTCGTAACTCCAAACGTATTTCAGACCGATCCCTATGGCAAACAGCCAAAAAGCGATCGAGGTAAATAGAATTGCTCGTCCCCTGTTAAGCCTCATAAATCATTTATGTTACGGGTTTAACCGACGCGCGCATACGAGACACATCTTGTAACCGGCGCACACGTCTTCCCCTGCACGTCTACCCAATGTATATCGGCCCCAAAGAACCGTGGTGTTAGGCTGTTCTTTGCGAGATGGATAGATCTTGAAAACGAGGATCTTTTCGATTTATCCAAAATCTATTCAGATGACGTTAACATTTATCCATTAACCAACCGTCTTTATTTCAGCGACAAGAGATCCGTGTCGCTTTCAAAAGGTTGAATTTATTATTCTCGTGTTTCCTAATGAGCCGCGCCAAACCGTCGGATAAAAAATTTAATGAGGTTGAACTATATGACTAGATTTAGATTTACGGTGATGCTGGTAACTATTTCAGCGATCTTAGTTTGTGCTGCCGCGACCTTCGCTGTTCAAAATACAGGCAACAAGACGATCCTGGGGAAATGGGAAGGGACAGGGAAGGAAACCGCCAGCGGAGAAGAGCAATCGATCACGGTGAATTTTAAGGAAGATGGAAAGAGCATAGTCGCTGAGATATTCAGCCAGGCGGGGAACTGGACTACAAGCAACGTCTCTTTCGGCGACGGCAAATGGACAATTATCTGGAGCACTCCTGATGGCGAGAATGCCAAGGTCACGGCAACAGTCAAGGCGGACGTGATGAGCGGCACCTGGACAATGGGCGACAGCCTCGGAACATTCGAATTAAAACGAACAGGAAAATAAATCAATTCGCTGCGCTTGTTTTGCGGGGAACATTCGTGGAGTATCATTACCTCGGTGGCGGTTAACCGCGCCGAGGTTTTTGACGCTGAACTCTTCGCACTGAATTTATGATTGGCAAGATCGCATTAATAGTTTTGCTGGGTCTGATGATTCTGGGGACCTACTATTTCGATCCCGGCGTCGACAGATCAATTGTCGGACAGCGGAGCAAGCCCGGCGTAAAGCTAAAGGTCATGACCTGGAATATTGGGTACGCAGATCTCGAAGAGGATAATCGCGCCCATAACAAAGACATTCCGAATATTGCTCAGGTAATCGTTGACAACGATCCTGATGTCATTGGCTTGCAGGAAATCACGGGCGAGCCTCAATTGCAAATGCTGCTGCGCCACCTGAATGGAAAATACCGTGGTGCAGTAGCTCCGCTCGGCGATGATGATCGAACCGTCGCCGTTTTGGTGAAGAATCAGTCGGCCAGCTTTGAGACCATCAAGACCGAGACAGGCAGAACCGCGATAGCGGCTCACTTTCAATTAAGCGACGATCGTCCTCCCGTAACTTTTATCAGCGTTCACGCCGACACGTATAACTCAAAAAAACGTCGCGTTTTCGTGGGCGATATAGTTGACTGGGCAAGATCGAAACTCAACACGGATCGGGTATTTATCGCCGGAGATTTCAACCTTGAAATCGATCCTGATAAGCCTGAGGACCTTTATACCGACAATGCAAAGAACGACAGCGAATCTTATAACTATCTGTTGAAATACTTTCGGGACCTTGGAAAAGATGCCGGTTACACTGCGGTCAACAACAGGCGAATCGACTATATCTTCGGCCCTTCAGTCGATGTTGCGGGAGTACAGGAATCAAGGGTGGTCAGCGAGGCGGCGATGGGTAAAATGGATCACCGCCCGCTGGTTGTTGATCTGACTTTGGCGTAGTTTTTAACTCTTAAAGATCGCAGCCCATCCAACACGGACAACAACCCAAAGCGCCCACCATCCAAATGTAATGACCGCCATTTGGCCGGCAGTCTTCTTCCTTGAAACGGCGGCCAATCCAATCGCGCAGAGAATCAGAAACCAGATCGTGAAAAGATCAAACCGCTGTAGAAGTATATGCAAAACTATATTGTTACTTGCCGGTACAAGCGGGCTGAGATTGGTTATAATGACTCCTTCGGTCACATCGATATCACTGGGATTCCTGATAAACGTTCCACCGAAATTCAACAGTAGCTGAATAATTCCTGTTACTAGCGTTGACCAAGCAACAACACTAAGAACTTTTGGAAACTGCGCTTTGCCTTGCATAACCAGATTTCCGACCCAGAACAAAAGCGCAAAAAAGGCTAAACTTATAGGAGCGAAAACCGCTAGAAAAGGGGTTAACCAGCCATATTTCGTGAAAAATTTAGCCTGAGCTTCAATTGCGTCCTTCTGTTGTTGCGGCATATCGTCCCTGGTTTTCCCTTGTCGAGCCAGTGATTCATCGACCTTCTGAAGCATAATCGCGCCTGCATCTAGATGTAGCCTGGCTTGTATGAGAAATCCGCCCGTTATTCCCAGCAAGATCACGGCGATAATGGGTAATACAGGTTTGGGGGCGCGATTTACATCGGCAAATGTTTCTGATGGTGAAAATAGAACATTGATTAGTCTCGCACCAAAGCCGAGCTTTGGCGGTTCACTTGGGGTATTCTGATAATCTACGGCGGCGTAAGCCGGAGGTTGGCTGCTCATATCTCGCTCCTGATTGATTAAGACTGTGATTCAACTGATGGCAAATGACTCAAACGACGACGAACCGCCATTTGTTCTGAAAATCCGACAATCACAAGTATCCTGGACGCTGCCAGGAATACTAACACAATTTGCCCGAGTGATGCGCTGTTTTGCGTTCCCCGATGGTTATCTCGCGTCAGGATTTATGCAGGTAACAGGCGACTTGATGATCTTTACCAATCGTGATCAGTTGCGGTTCTTCTCTTCGGCATTCCTCCATCACCTGCGGGCATCTGGTATTGAATCGACATCCCGTCGGGGGATTGATCGGCGTCGGCACGTCACCCGACAAATGAATCCTCTCTCTCTTTGCGTCCGGATCGGGAAGCGGAATGCTCGATAGTAAGGCCTGTGTATATGGATGCAAAGGATTGCGATAAATCTCTTCTGCCGGGGCGACCTCGACCAGTTTGCCTAAATACATAACGCCGACTCTTGTCGATATGTGCTCGACAACTGCCAATCCATGCGAAATAAAAAGATAGGTCAGTCCAAACTGCTGCTGAAGATCCTGTAACAGGTTTACCACCTGTGCCTGAATCGAGACGTCGAGCGCGGAAACGGGCTCATCCGCGACTATCAGCTTTGGATTCAGCGCCAGTGCACGAGCTATGCCGATTCTTTGTCGCTGCCCGCCGGAAAATTCGTGCGGATAGCGTTTAGCGTATTCAGGCTGTAAACCTACAACCCGCAAAAGCTCTGCGACGCGTTCTTTTTGTTGTTTAGTTTGAACCAGAGAATCGAGTCCAGTTACTCTGGCAACAGCCCGCAACGGATTGCTTGAGCTGTCTTCATTCATCGAATGAATGATCAACGGTTCTCCGACGATTTGTCCGATGGTCATTCGCGGATTCAACGAAGCGAACGGATCCTGGAAAATGATCTGCATGTCGCGGCGTTTTTCGCGCAACTCACGGGTATTCAATTTCAACAGATCGACACCATCGAAATGAATCCCGCCTGAAGTAGGCTCAATGAGTCTGAGGACACAGCGACCCACTGTTGTTTTACCGCATCCTGACTCGCCAACCAGACCGAATGTCTCACCTTTGTTAATAGACAAAGAAACACCGTCTACTGCCTTAACGACGGCTTCGCTTCCGCCAAGCACACTACTGCCGACGGAAAAATGCTTCGTAAGATTTCGGATACTGAGCAGCGTACGATCACCATTGCTTGAAGTGGCAGAGTTGATGAGAGAAGGATTGCTCACGCCTTTGTTTGGTAAAAATTATTTAGACAGATAATGGTTTGCCAATAACAGGTAGTTTCCCTTTGAAATCAGAAATGTCTTTGAACGGTTGCTCGCGGTGCGTAAAGTCCGGTCGGTAATACTCTGACGCCGTCTCCAGCTCCTGTTGCCAGCCCTCTTTCATTCCCAGAGCTTCGGCTGCTTCGACCGCTCGAATCCATTCGCGGTCGCGTATTCGGCGACTGATCAGGACATATCGCTCATCCGTAACTTTGTTTGTCGGGTAATACTGCGCCATTAAGCTAAGCGCAACTTTCGGCGACAACTCGTCATGAATGAACTGAAGCGATTCCTCGATTCCCGCAATATCGTTTGGAAGCACCAGCAGACGAATGACGAGCCCGCGTTTTAATAATCCGTTTTCATCAAACACAAGATTTTCGGCCATTTGGCGATACATCTCTTTGATCGCCGCCCGAGCGCGTTCTACATAATCGGGAACCTTCGAATATTCCTTGCCCGCCGATTCTTCGCTGTATTTCAAATCGGGCAGATAAACGTCGACAATGCCGTCTAAAAGTTTCAGAACTTCAACCGAATCGTAAGCATTTGTGTTGTAAACGATCGGCAGTCGCAGTCCACGTTCAACTGCAAGATAAACTGACTTAATAATCTGGGAAGCAAAATGAGTTGGCGAAACGAAGTTGATGTTATGGCAGCCTTGAGCCTGAAGTTCCAACATCATCTCTGCCAATCGCTCAAAGCTGACTTCGTTCTGACGTTCGGTTTTAAAATTCTGGCTGATCTGAAAATTCTGGCAATAGACGCAGCGAAGATTGCACAATCCCATGAATATATTTCCGGCGCCATGGGTTCCGGAGAGCGCTGGCTCTTCACCAAAATGGGGCGTGTAACTGGAGACCACAGGCAGATAACCTGAATAACAGATCGCCACTTCGTCCTTCAGACGATTGACATGGCAATCGCGCGGGCAGATATCACAACTTTCAAGCATTGCTTCGAGTCGATCGACGCGACGCTTCAACTCGCCTGATTGATAAAGTCTTAAATACGAAGGTTCTATCATGTCTCTTTATTTACGGCGTCTCTTTGCTTAGCGAGGATCTGAGCCACTGAAGATATTCCTCAGACCCTTCCGCGATCGGCAGAGCTATAACTTCCGGCAATTCATAACTGTGAAGCTCTTTAACCACTTCTTCGACCTTTGCAAACAGTTCGCGAGTGGTCTTCAGGATTATCATAACTTCGCGGTCGCGCTGAATCTCGTCCTTCCACCTGTAGATGGTATCGACTCCCGAAATGATATTCGCGCATGCAATCAATCGATTCTGCACCAGCTCTTCCGCAAGTTTGCGCGCCTCTTCGAGTTCGTTTATGGTCACTAAAACGACTATTTCTTCGGCCATGGATTAGCTCGACACCGTAACGGATTTAACTACAGCCTAAGACGATTCTTCCTCCTCGTCGTCGTCATCGCCATCAGGCATATCGATCTCTGCTTCGAAAAACTCCTGGTACAACTCGTTGGCTTTTTCCAAATCGCGTTCGTCGACAAAAACCGAAACCTCGCTGAATCCGCTGGGAATCGCTATCGTATCTGTTGCGCCCTGCACAAATGACCTGATGTTGTTTTTCTGCAGCAATTCCTCCAGCATTTGCGCTTCGCCCGGGAATTTGAACGACGCCAGCGGCACCATCGTCGCATTGCTGTGATCGTGAATCGTTGTTGATGGCGTCAGCTTTTCAACCAATGGGATTCCGCAGTCTTTGCAGGTTGTTATTCCGCTTTGATATTCAGCTTCGCAATTTGGACAGTACATTTGATCTCCGTTTATTTTCGCTATTCAGCTTTTGGAAAGCCAATTACCTTCATAAACAACTTCGGCCGGTCCGGTCAACTTTACCGAACCGTCTTCTTGCCATTCGACAACTAGCATACCAGCAGCCGTATGAACATGCACTCTCCTGTCGGTGAATCCATTAAGAATGGAAGCAACAGCAGCAGCGCAGGAACTTGATCCCGAGGATAATGTCATTCCTGCCCCGCGCTCGTAAAACCTGGCTTCGATATTGTTGCGATCTATTACCTGAACAAATTCCACGTTAGTTCTATTCGGAAACAGCGGGTGCGATTCTATGCGTTTTCCGATGTGCTCTATATCGATCCCATTCAAGTTTTCAACAAACAGGGTGCAATGCGGATTTCCCATTGACAGGGATGTGATTTGAATCGTTTTTTCGCCGACTTTTAAATCGTACCCGATCACCGGACCATCGCTGTTTACCTTGATCGGGATCTCTTTTGGATTCAAGTGAGGAGAGCCCATGTCGGTCTCAAACACATATCGCAAATTGTCCCACTCGATCAATCGAAAGATCTTTACCCCTGACAACGTGCGCAGACGCAAGATTGGTTCATGCTGCTGGTTTGAGAAGTAAAGATACCCAGCGACACACCGGGTACCGTTACCGGAGACTTCCGCTTCACTGCCGTCGGGATTAAAGATTCGGACGTTATATTCTTTCGATGAATCTTCTGACCTAACGATCGCTATTCCGTCCGATCCAACGCCGAAATGTCTGTCGCAAATCGCGCGAGCAAGTGCAGACAGATCACGGTCGCGACATTCTGATTCTTCGATGACAAGATAATCGTTGCCGCAACCGTGTAGTTTGCAGAAATGCATATGGGGCGCTTCAGGCCGAAACCGTATGCGCGAATTCCAACTCTTCGAAATGGGTGATCTTTTTGAATTCGCGGAATCGCTGGTTGATCTCTTTCGGATTCAACTGGCGCAGACGATCGCAACTGAAATCTTCAACGGTAAATGACGCCATGACGGATCCATAAATAATGGCGCGCCTGATTGCAGCTTCGTCTGGATTATCCGTGGCGCCCAGATAACCGATAAATCCGCCGGCAAAAGTGTCGCCGGCACCGGTCGGATCAACTACGTCTTCGCACGGGTAAGCTGGCATTGCAAAGTACGATCCGTCGCGGAACATCGCCGCGCCGTATTCACCGCGCTTTACGATCAGCGTTTTTGGTCCCATGTTCAGGATGCTGCGCGCTGCCCGAATCAGATTTGAGCTGCCGCCAAGCTCGCGCGCCTCGGCATCGTTGATTAACAGCATATCGATTCCGCGCAAAGTTTCCAGCAAAGCATCACGCTGGTTTTCGATCCAGTAGTTCATTGTGTCCAGTGCAACAAGTCGGGGATTGATCATTTGCTCTCGTACTGTTTGTTGCAGCCCGGGAAGAATATTGCCAAGGAATACGTAAGGAGTTTTACGCGCATCTTCAGAAAGAGCGGGGTTGAAATCGCCGAATACATTTAACTGGGTATCCAGCGTGTGTGCGGTATTCAGGTCGTATCCGTACTCACCTTTCCAGAAAAACGTTTTGCCATCCGGAACATGCTGCATTTCCGAGATGTCTATGTCGCGCTCGAGAAAGACCGAACGTTCTTTGTCGGTAAAGTCATTTCCAACAACCGCGATCACTTTGACTTTTGTGAAAAACGAAGCTGCCAGTGAAAAATAAGTAGCGGCTCCTCCCAATGCCTTTGTGCGCTCGCCAAACGGCGTTTTCACAGCGTCAAAAGCAACCGACCCCACGACCAAAACCGACATTTATCAATCCCCCTTTTATAAAAAAAGACGCGGAGATACGGGGACACGGTGACGCGGGGAATGGTTGTCTTTCTCCGCGTCTCCGTTTCCCCGACTCTCCGCGTCCTTCTTTGTGTCTCCGATTCAGTTTTCCTCTCCAAGAGCCTTCAGCGCCTTTTTGGTATCCGCAGTCAATTCGCCCTCAGGAAATTCCTTCAACAATTGCTTGTAGTACTTAACAGCTACGGCGCGATTCTTGGCGGCCTCATCTTTTTTGTTAGCCTTTTCGGCCTGGTTTGAAAGACCGGTGTAGGCAATCCCCAACCAGTAATAGACCAAATCCATTCTTGAGTATTCGGGATAAGTCGCTACAACCTCTTCCAAACGATCGATGCCGGCCTTGTACGCTTTTCGATTCTTGATGTAAAACTCGCCGGCCTCCAGGTTTGTCTTCGAGCTCTTCTCTAATTCTGGGTCGCGTGGCGGCGATTTTGGACCGGAGCCAACTTGCGCCATGGCACTTCCAGCCAGACACAAACTGAATACTAACGCGAGAAACGCAGAGACAGCTTTCGTCTTTCGCATTCGACAATCTCCTATTGGTTACTGCAGGTATTTGCCGACTATGGCTGAAAGCCTCTCTTTTGTCGTCGGCGGTATATCCTTCGCCTGCGTCATGATAGCGTGTTTTAGAGCGGATTGACACTTACAAGAAGCCTCACGCTCAGAGATCCGCTTAATTGCTCCTTTGATTATTTTCTGAGCATTGCTTGAATTCTGAACCAGGTTGCTGATAACCATCTCAACGGTTACCGAATCGTGATCCGGATGCCAGCAGTCGAAATCAGTGACAAGCGCCAGCGTGGCATAACAGATCTCTGCTTCGCGCGCCAGCTTTGCTTCCTGCAGATTGGTCATACCGATCAAATCGGCGCCCCACGACCGATATAGATTCGATTCCGCCTTGGTTGAAAAAGCGGGACCTTCCATACAAACATAAGTGCCGCCGCGATGGATTGTCACCGTATTCAGCGACTTGCCCGCTTCTTCAAGTGCATCACCCAGTTCGTGACAGACAGGATTCGCAAAGGCAATGTGCGCAACCAGTCCGTCTCCGAAAAATGTCGATTCCTTTTGTCTGCCGCGAGTTCGGTCTATAAATTGATCAGGGATCGTGATGTCCAGTGGTTTATGATTTTCGTTCAGAGAGCCGACCGCGCTGGCGGATAGGATGCGCTCCACGCCCAATTGTTTCATTCCGTAAATATTTGCACGGAATGGCAGTTCCGTCGGTAGCAAGCGATGTCCACGACCATGACGAGGAAGAAAGGCTACTCTGACGCCGTCCAAGGTCCCTATTATGAAACTGTCAGACGGTTTCCCGAACGGTGTGTCGACTGACACCTCTTCGACATCCTTCAGGTCAGCCATCGCGTACAGACCACTGCCGCCGATAACGCCGATCGTTGCCTTTACCATTAGGACTTACTCTCCTGATTCACTATATCGATAGGTTGTTTATAAGCAAACGGTTATCTTACAAGCATGTAACAAACCTGACAAGGGAGGATTTGGCTAGCAAACCAGTTTAGTCGTAAGCCCCAAACCTCCGCCGGCCATCATGAATGATTTGTTACCGCAGGATCAAAAAACTGTGACATCAGTAGTCGAAGTTTTGGCCGTCTGACGTCCGTGTCACACCAGGTGTCACAGCCTTAATAACAGGGAACAAAGCAGTTATTGAACCGTGACCGGTGTGACACCAGTTGGCCAAATCCGATGATTTGAGCAAACCTGATGGCGGAGGCGTGTCGGAATCGAACCGACCCACCCCAACTCTCGTCAGGGCGCAACGGGTTTGAAGCCCGCGAGATTCACCAGAACCCCCGCACCTCCACGTGCGCCAAATAGTACCACAGCTTTGTCGTCGGATTCAGGTTATTGGCGGAAGAGCTCTTCAATATGATCGGTCGCATCGTGCATAGGTTGGACCAGATTAATGTAATCATCAATGGAACCCGCCTGTTCCAATTGCTGGCTGATCCCATCAAATTCTGCGGTAGCCTGAGCATTGCGCTTCTGGATGATCGAACGTCGCAGATCATTCCATGCATTGCGGATCGCTGTCGCGCGAATTTCCAGCATCTCTTCGTCGCGACTGTCCGCCCAGATGCTAAACTCACGCGTTAACAAGATAAACCGTTCCAGATCAGGGGGTTCGCCGACCTGTAATCGACTCAGGAAATCGCCGGAAATGCCATACAACCAGGTCGCTTCGAATCGAGCACTGGCCTTGTCTTCGTTGTTCAAGCTTCTTTCAAGTTGAACGACGTAGAGCTGAAACAAGTCCCCAAGGTCCGGGTTAATGTCGGGATGATTCAACTGCGGACTGGGAAGATTCTTTGCAGCCGATTGCAGCGGTTCCAATTGCTGGAGCGCTCCGTCGTAATCATCGCCCTCCAGACTGTTGAGAATTGAGTTTGCGGCGGCGTGGGCATTCTTAAGCAGCTGAACCTGATGCTCTTTATCCAGTGGGGTTACCGGCTTCTCTTTATTAACGTCCTTATTGGACGGTTCAACGCGTCGTGGCTGTTCCCGATGACAGGCATAGAACGTTAGACCGCTGATAAGCAGTATCAGCAAAAGGCCAGTTAATGGTGTTAGCTTTAGCCTTTCCATGTCTGTAATATTCGCTCGCAAAGCCACTCTGCTGAACCACGCGCACAGATGAAAAAAGAACGGTTTCAGCTTCTAAATCGTGTATAACTCGCGAACTATCATAGGGATAGGTGCAATATATATGCCAGATTAGTGTTATGCAACCGCATCACGCAATTGCTATGACGTAAGGTTCTTAGCGGCATTTTACCCTTTCGTGGCGCTCGCAACGGTACTGTCGGATTGTGGCGCTTTTGCCACCGTAACCGGCTTAAGACATTAATGTCACGGCTAGGTGGAAGCGCGCAGAAGCGGGGGTGCAGCCATTCAATGGGAAGATAGCTGATTCGTTATCGGGACTCAGAGCACACGAAGATTTAGAATGTCTTTCCTCTATGCTCTCTGTCTCCTCGGTTGCGAATCTTTCTCATTGGACTCACCAATCTTATTTGGCTATAGAGCAGGTGCGATTTCTTCCCTCTGACAGCCTCACTTGCTACACTTTTGATACGCACGTAAATCAGGCCAGGTGATGAGAGCGAGCATTCATGAATAAGACTGTCAAAGTCATCCTCATTCTAATAAATCTTATTTTCAGCAGCCTATATATAAACAGCGCCACACTTGCGCAAAGCGGACGCGGGCGAAAAGCCGAACCGGAAAAATCAGAAGATAAAACTCCGACGCCGCAACAACCCAACATCGGTCCCATACCCGAAGGCGGCAGAATCGTGAAACAGGAAGGCGATGGCATAAACTCACGGTTCATTCTGAAGAACGGAATCACAATCGTTATTCGCGAGGCGCAGGCCGTTCCACTCGCTTCTGTTGTTACCTATGTTAAAGCCGGACCGCTCCAGGAAGACGATAATTCAAAAGGAATCGCGACGCTGACGACGAATCTGCTTTATCGCACCAGCACAAACAACAGTGGCGGAATCGATGGTTTGGGAGGTACCTTTTCGGCGGAAACAAATGTGTCAGGAACAGTGTTCGGCGTCACAGTGCCTTCGCAAAAACTGGACGCAGCGCTTGCGAATCAGGCAGAGATGCTCTCGCATCCGGTCTTCGATGGCGCAGAGCTTAAGAAGGCCATAACAACAACGGTTGCTCAACTGCGATATTATGACGACAATCAAGTGCGACATGCCACGTTGAAAGCGCAAGCAATTTCGCTTCAGGGTCAGGCAAAACCATCAGCCACCGATCCAAGCGAATCAATCAAATCAGCAACAACAGATCAGGTAAATAATTTCTTCAAAGCTAATTATCGACCTGGCAATATCGTCATCAGCATCGCAGGTGCAGTCCGCACATCCGCCATTTTGCAGCGAGCTCGGCAATTGTTTGGAACGCTGGCGGCAGGAGGCAGTGAACCATCAAAAACCCCGCAACAAACGGATCTACGCTATTTTTATGATCGAGGCGACTACAACCAGTCTATAGTTGATATCAGTTACCGTGTTCCTGACCTGAAGAGCCCTGAGGCCGCAGCCGTTGATGTATTGGCTTCGCTGATCGGCAAAGGATATGGGTCGTGGTTGAATAGATCTACCCTGTTTTCGAGGGGACTAATAACGGCGGCAACCGCCGATTATGCATCGAGCATTGATGCGGGGTGCCTGACTGTACAGCTTCAAATCGAGCCTGACAAAATCGACGATGGTGAAGCAGCATACTTTGGTGAAGTTGAAAAACTACGCCGTGCGCAGGTTTCAACCGGCGAGTTGCAGCGCGCTCAACTTTACCTGGAAAAACAGTTCATCGATTCCTGGGCAACAGTTGAAGGTCAAGCCAGGGTCATGGCTTATTTCCAGGCAATGACCGGCGATTACAAAAACGCTTTGTCCTACATATCAAAAATTCGAGCGGTCTCGGCCGATGATATCGCCGCTGCTGCAAATAAATATTTGACTGTCGGCGGCGCAACTGTTGTCGAATACGAAGCGAAGAATGCCGCGCCGAGGACTTTCCCGAATGCGGAAGCTTATGCCGAAACGGTAAAGTACTGGATCGGTGGCTCGCGTCAAACGGTCACGAAAAATGACACTAAATCCACGCTGGATATGCCCGCTCTTTCACAAGGCGAAGATAAACAGAATGGAACGCCCGGCATCGTCTACGATTTGGCGCCGCAACCCGTGAGGAGTTTTGACACGCTGCACGGACCTCACGTTCTGGTCCGCGAAGATCACTCGCAGCAAACGGTGACAATTGGCTTTTATTTCCAAGGCGGACGCCTGACCGAGACAGCATCCGACAATGGCATAACAGAATTGATGCTGCGCACGATGCTGAGAGGCACAAAAGATCACCCGAACGTCGCGTTTGAGATCGAGCAGCTTGGCGGCACAATCGACGAGGTCAACGAGCCCGATTTCTATGGATATACCATGAGCGTTCTCTCTCGGAATGCAGAATCGGCTCTGCCGCTGATGATTGAATTGCTGGAGCATCCCGAGTTTGACAAAGTATCAGTCGCGCGAGAAAAAACATTGTTGCTGGCTGAGATGAAACGAGAGAGAGACGACAGTCAGGCGAGATCAATGGAATTGTTCTGGCGCTCGATGTATCCGAGTCACGCATACGGTCGAGATCGTCTTGGTGATGAAACAGTAATAAAAAATGCCACTGACGATTCGATCAAAGCCTGGTACAACAAAACAATCCAACGGCAACTGCCGCTGGCGATTCTTGTTGGCGATACCGACGGTTCTGCCTTGGTAGGCCGGTATATGACTGAAGGTTTTGTCAGGAACGAGCTCGACACTAGTTTCAAAGCGTCAGTTCCAACCCCGACTCCGCCATTCAAGGAAATGGTCGAGCCGCGTGTTCGCAAAGATTCAGTTCAGATAATCGGATTTCCCGCTCCGAAAGGCGAGAGCGCGGATCACAATGCGCTGCTATTATTGCGAACTTTGATCGGAGAGCAAATTGGCGAAGATTTGCTTGGGCAATCAGGTTTCGCGTTTGATCGACCGCGTTTCCTGGGCGGAGCTATTGCTGTGTCGGTAGCATCGACTCCTGATAATGAATCGGCGGCGCGAGGTCAGGTTATGGCCGAGTTTCAAAAGCTGGCGACACAGGATGTCAGCGATCAGCAGTTCGATCTGGCAAAGAGCCTGACGGTCAGCCGTTACAATATCGCGCTGCAACAGCAGCGGTTTCACGCGCTGGAATACGCGAAAGCGACGATCTTCAAACACCCTGTAGAACAAGTCGATGCTCTTGGCGATCAGATTAAGCTGGTTGATAAGAGTGATATGAAGCGCATCGCTGCTGAAACCTTCAATCCAGGCAAAGCGGCAATCGGAGAGGTTCGCGGAGAGAAGGGGTCGAATAATTAATCGAAGACGAATAACGTTTAGAGTACAGCCTTTAGGCTGCTGCTCTCGGAGACACGCAAGCTAAAGCTTGTACTCTGAACTTCAATGCGCAAAAAGGCTCGCCGTGGCGAGCCTTTTTGCTGTCCAGCTAACCTTCTCTTTAGTGGAACCACAGAGCGACGGTCAGAAACGTAAACAGCACGAGTGTTTCGATCAGTGCGAGACCAAGAATCATCATCGTGAAGATACGTCCACCAGCAGTGGGGTTGCGCGCCGTACCTTCGCAGGCGGCAGCGATTGCGCGTCCGTCTCCCAGTGAAGCGATTGCGGCTGCAATTGCCACTGCGAACGGAGCGAAATCAACATAGGACGTGTGACCCGCAGGCGGAGTTCCGGTAGCCTGAGCGAACACACCGATACTGGCCGCGAGAATCGCAACCGTCGTTAAAAAGAAAAACCTGAATTTACGCATTCAATCCTCCTGTTTTTGTTCAGAGGCAATGAAACGGATCAGGGATTAGATCGACGCCCGGTATACTTTCAACGATAACAGCCAAGCTCCAGCGACGTTTGCAAGATCCTGTTTTATTAATGACCCGTTTTCATCTTTTCTGAGAATTTGACGACAATCAGAAACAGCGCACACGAATCGGTTATTATGAAAATATAAAATCTTCGTATTTGCCGCTCTGATCCTAGTGAGCCGCAGCGTGGGCGACTTCGCCGTGCTCTGCCGCGCCATGCTCGTGATCGTGCTCTTCGTGAGGCACGGTCTCGCTCAAATACACCATCGACAACGTTATGAAAATGAAAGCCTGAACTATTGCTACGAATGTGCCCAGCGCCATTGTCGCTATGGGCAGACCGATCGGAAGAATGTTGGCGAATGCTTCGGCGATCTTCTCGTCGGCGAAAATGTTGACGAAAAGACGAATGCCAAGCGTTGCCGGTCTGACAAAGTTACTGACCAGCTCGACGACGAAAATGATTGGACCAATCCCTATCAGCAGTATCCCGGTCAGTCCGCCAAAAAAGTGCATCAGGTATTTCGGCCCCTGCTGCTTGAATCCCATCCCTATATAATAAAGAAATGATGTGATGCCCAGCGCCAGGGTAACATTGATGCTGACGGTCGGTGCGGTTAAACCGGGCAACAATCCCATCAGGTTCGAAATCAATATAAACAATGTAAACGAGGCAATGACTGCAAGATAACGCGGGCCAAAAGGACCGACGATCTGCGTCAGCATCTCGCGAACCTGCAGGACGATCAACTCCAGAACGTGCTGGCGCGAGCTGGGCTTGTCGACCGAAAGCTTTCCGCGAAACAAGTAGAGACCAACAGTGCAAACCAGAAAAGCTATCGTCGCCATAACGACGTGCGTCGGGATCGGCAAATAACCGTGCGCAAGCGCGTCGTGACCGTCAGTAAAGCGCGCACCCGGCCATTCGGCGCCGAATATCTTCACCGCGTGATAGATCGGCGGCATGATCGATTTCTCGATGTCGAATGCGAGCGGTCCTAGCAGGTGATTTACCTGCTCGACCAGCCAGGGCACTTCGGCGCCCGCTTTTTCTGCGTGTTCGGCCGCGGCTTTTGTGGCTTCGCCGCCTTCTTGGAGGAGATAAGATAAAAACATAAGTGAGTAATCACTCCGTCAAGTGTGTTACCAATTGCGATCTCTTATAACCGTAAAAAACTGGTAGCCAGCTTCCGCTATCGGCGGTCCGATCATCGCTGCAAGCAATCCAGCTATTATCGCCGCCAGATTCAGATGACCGATGCTGAGCGCAGCAAAAATAATCGCAGCGATCACCAGATAACGCCAGATAAATTTAAACGCCGTGCCTTGTGGCGGCTTTGACGAGCCAGAACCGAGAATTACCAGAAGGCTCGACCGCATCCAGCGATAATTAAATATACCCAGTGCCGCGCCCAGCGCAATTGCCGCTGTCAGTAAAACGTTCCGCGTCGCTATAGCGCCAATCAGAACCGTCAGACCGACAGTGGCGTACAGGTATCGAAACAACCTGCGCTCAAACGAGATCACCCATGGATCGTTCTTTATATCCGGGACGTCGTTTGAGAAAGCAGCCTGATATATGCTGTTAGTTTCGGTCATCGCAAAAGCCTGTAATGATAAGGTAATGCAGCGTTTTTGTCCACCTTCCAATCAGCAGGCAGCAGGGTCCTTGCAAAGTCGCTTTAACGTGTGGAACCTTGACAAATAAGCGTGGAACCTTCCTGAGATAGCTGTTTAAATCAAAAAAACCAGAATAGCCAGTCAAAGGAAGGTCTAAATGCAATATAGCCTAGAACAACCATCATAGCGAGTGCTTCGTACCGAACTTTAGCTGAATTATTAGGTGAGATTAAAGACCAGCGTAAAGCTCGCGGTCTGCGCTACCAGCTCTAAGCATTGATTATCTTAATCCTGCTTGCCAAATTATGTGGAGCAAACAAGCCGACAGAGATCGCTGACCGAATAACAGAGCGTGCTCAGAGACTCAAAGAAGCGCTTTGCCTGAGCTGGAAGGATGCCGCACGAAAGCACCTATCGAGGATTGCTGCACAGCTTTATCGAAGTGGAGCAGTTAGAGGAGAAAGCTTGACTTTATCTGTGCCAGCAGGCAAGCCCAAAACCAGAGACAACTATCGATGAAGTGCTGGCAATGGACGGCAAAACCTTGCGTGGGGCTATTGCTGAGGGAGAGACTCAGGGAGCGCAATTGTTATCAATCTATCATCGTAGATGGTTTCACATCAAATCAGATCAGAGCAATCGATGTAGCCAGCGCGTCGCAGCCTGTAGAATTACAGGGAATGATAGAGGGCGGCGAAAACGGCGTCTATTCAGTAAGTATTGCAGGGGCGAAGAAAACGCAATCTGCTGGTATTCGCCACGGATCAGATGATGCGCCCGCTGTCGATCACTGCCAGTCAACCGTCGATGCTTAATAAAGATGCGGGAGCAGACTTTGTAATCATTACTCACAAAGATTTTGCGCAGAGTATCCGGCCACTGGCAGAACTCAGACGAAGCCAAGGTTACAAGATTGCGATTGCCGATGTGGAGAGTATCTATAATGAATTCAGTTATGGAGTTCACTCACCGCAAGCAGTCAAGGACTTCCTTAACTGGACCTATTTACATTGGGCGAACCATTGGTTCCTAAAGAACTGGAGGCGGCGATCGGAATCGAACCGATGAATGAAGGTTTTGCGCACCTTTGACAGGAGTTTTGCTCCTGAGTATCCAAACCCGTCGAGATTTTCTCCGACTTCGCAGAATATGCTATGCAGTGGCTGCAGGTGGGCGGACTAAACGCTAGAGACGCGACAATTGACGCCGAGCAATTTTCCTTATGCTCTTTTGACTCTGTTGGTTATCATTCGTCCAGGAAGGTCATGCCCGGATTGCCATAAATGCCTCAGCGCATTATATTAAGTTTTTTATCATCTTTGATGGAGTCTCGTCCTTTTGATCTCATCATTCTCCAAGCTGGTGAGCCAAAAGCTCCCCTGGGATTTCATTATCCCACGTCGCCGGTTTAAAGGCTGGTGGTTATTTTGTGCATTCCTTTTCTCCGCGATGTTATTCATTTCATCCGCAGTGACGCCGGCTCAGTATCGTTTCCACAACTGGAACACCGACAGCGGATTGCCGCAGAATTCTATCTATGACATTTTGCAAACACGTGACGGGTTTTTGTGGTTCACGACGCTTGATGGATTGGTGCGCTACGACGGAGCAAGCTATACAGTATTCAATAAAGCCAATTCAAAGGGGATGAAGAGCAATCGCCTTCGATGCGTATACGAAGACACGGATGGCTCATTATGGATCGGTTCAGAAGATGGCGGCGTAACGCATTATCAAAACAACACATTTAAAACTTACACTACCGATGACGGTGTGCCAGCCGATCTGGTCGCTAAAGTGCGCCGCCGTCCAAACGGTGACTTGCTGGTTCAGACATCAAACGGCGTCGGACGCAAAGAAGGCGAAAGGTTTGTTTCAATCACCACAGATAAATCAAGTCCGGATAATGACCTTGGCATTCTGGGTCCGTCAGGGGACGAGTGGTATCGGGTGGGCTCGCATTTGCGGCGAGTAAAGGACGGAAAGGCGACTGAGTATACGATTCCGCCCGGCGGTAAAGAAACATTTATTACGGACCAGATATACGAGGACCATCAAGGTCGCCTTTGGATCGGAACCTGGAATGATGGTGAGTTGTTTACTTTCAAAGATGGAGTGACGACTCGCTTTGGTAGTGAAGATGGTTTGCCGCACTCGCGATTCACTTCGTTTTTTGCGGATCACGAAGGCACAATGTGGTTCGGAAGCGGCGGCGGACTTGTATGTTTCAGAGACGGCAAGTTTACTACCTATACAACGACTCAGGGGCTTCCTACCAATCAGATTGAAACGATCTTTGAGGATCGCGAAGGAACCTTATGGGTAGGCACATATGATGACGGGATTACGCATTTAACGCGTCAGGTTATAACTACGTACTCAGAAGCGGACGGAATGCACGGGAAAATATTCTATCCAATCTTCGAAGACAAAGCTGAGAACATCTGGATTGGCGGTCAAGGGGTCAATCGATTCAAAGACGGTAAATTTACCTTTTATCCATTCAACTTTGCCCCTCAAAGCCAGAAAGGTCACGAGCCAACAACAGCGGTATGGTCTATTTACCAGGATCGCGAGGGTAATTTGTGGTTCGGCCAAGCCTGGGGGTTGTGCCGGTTTACGGACGAAAAATTTGTTTACGACACACAGATGAGCGCCAATTGGAAAACATCCGCATGGCCAGACGCGATTTACCAGGACCAGAGTGGCGCGTTCTGGGTGGGCCTTGGTAGTGCGTTGATGCGTGTTAAGGATGGTCAAAGAAAATGGTTTGATGATAAAGATGGATTGACTGGGATGGTTCAGCCAATATATGAAGACCGCAACGGTCGAATCTGGATAGGCAGTTATAACGGTCTTGCGCAATACGTGGATGGACGATTGGTTTTCTATACAGAGAAAGATGGACTTTCCAGCAATCGAATCCGGTCTATCTATGAAGACAGCGATCGTGTTTTGTGGATAGGCACTTACGATGGCGGATTGAATCGCCTCAAGGATGGCAAATTCACACGCTACACAACAAAAGAAGGAATGTTCAGCAATGGCGTCTTTGCGATAGTCGAAGATGCCCACGGCAACTTTTGGATGAGCAGCAATCAGGGTATCTATCGCGCTCGCAAACAGGATCTGAATGATTTTGCAAACGGAAAGATTACCAATATTAATACTGTGTCTTATGGCAAGGCCGACGGCATGCTCAATACCGAATGCAATGGCGGCCGGAATCCTTCGGCGCTTAAAGCCCATGATGGTCGAATCTGGTTTCCAACATCTAACGGCGTCGCGGTTGTCAACCCGGAAGCGGTTTCCTTCAATCCCGTCGCTCCACCAGTGGTAATTGAAAAGGCGTTGCTGGACCGCAATGATGTGGATCTGCAAAAACCAATTGAGCTGAGACCTGGTCAGGACGATCTTGAAATCGATTATGCCGCGCTCAGTTTCATCAAGCCGGAGAATGTCGAATTCAAATATAAACTTGAGCCACTGGACAACGACTGGACCACGGCAGGATACAGACGCGTGACCTATTACACGCATCTGCCAGCGGGCGATTACACGTTCAGGGTTATTGCCGCAAACAGCGATGGCGTTTGGAACAATCAAGGGGCGACCCTGCGAATAATTGTCTATCCTCCGTTTTATCGCACGTGGTGGTTTATCGGTTTGTCTATGGCAGCAGTAATAGGTTTCGCTGCGATTGGTTATAACTATCGCGTCCGGCAGTTGGACCGCGCAAGGATTGCCCAGGAAACATTCTCGCGCCAGTTGCTGGCTTCGCAGGAAGGCGAACGACGAAGAATCGCCGGCGAATTGCACGACAGCCTGGGTCAGAATCTGCTGATCATAAAAAACCGCGCCCTGTTCAGCCTGACAACTCCGGCAGATCACGATCGAGCGATTGAGCAGTTAACTGAAATATCAGACTCTGCCTCGCAAGCCATAGATGAGGTGCGCGAGATTGCATATAATTTGCGCCCATATCAACTGGATCGACTTGGTCTCACAAAAGCAATTCAATTGTTGGTGTCGGACGCTTCAGAATCTTTGCCGATTAAATTCTCCGTAGCGATTGAACCTATAGACGGAATCTTTTCCAAGGAAGAGGAAATCAATCTTTATCGTATTATCCAGGAATGTATTAACAATATAATAAAGCATTCGAAAGCGACTGAAGCCAGCGTCACCATCACTCGCGACCCCGATGCGATTCATGTCGAGGTTGCGGATAACGGCTGCGGATTTGACAAAGGGCAGAAAGCTGCGGAATCTTCGACTACGACGGGCTTTGGTTTAATCGGTATATCAGAACGCGTGCGCATGCTCGGTGGTAAACATGTCATTCATTCGGCACCAGGCGAAGGAACATCGATAGCGATAGCAATTGATATAAAGGGATGAAGGATGGAAAATGAAATCAGGATTGTGATTGCTGACGATCATCCCGTCTTTCGCCACGGCTTGCGGCAAATAATTGAATCAGATCGGCATTTGAAGATAGTCGCTGAGGCCGATGATGGGGAAGTTGCTCTGTTGCAAATCCAGACTCATAAGCCGGATGTCGTGGTTCTCGACTTAGACATGCCTAAAATGGATGGCTTCGATGTTGTACGAGCTTTAAAAGAACAAGGCGTTCAAGTCAAAATCATTTATCTGAGCATGCATAAAAAGGAGTTCATGTTTAATGCCGCAATGGATCTCGGGGTTGACGGATATATTCTGAAGGACAGCGCGATTATAGAGATCGTCAGCAGTATTAAATCGGTGGCCGCCGGCCAGCCTTATATCAGCCCTGCCTTATCGAAACACCTCTTGAATCGAAGCTCGCACGCAACATCATTCGAACAAACCAAACCTGGTGTTCATAATTTGACCCCAACAGAACGCCGCATTTTGAAATTGATCGCCGAAGCCAAAACCAGCAAAGAGATCGGAAACGAATTGTGCTTGAGTCACCGCACGATAGAAAATCACCGCGCACGCATCTGCGAAAAGTTGAACCTGCAGGGCAGCCACGCGCTGGTCAAATTTGCCTTTGACCATAAATCCGAAATCTAGAAAAACTTGAACCGGAGACTTTGTTGTCCCCTATTCGCTTACCCTATTTCTCCCCTACTCCCTATCTCCTCATCTCCGATTCTTCTGTCAGGGGGAAAGCTACTCAACAAATAGAGTAGAACTACTCAAACAATCGTGAGGGTGCCTCCATTTTCATTTCCCCGCCAATGCCTCATTTTATCTTCGCACTTGAGATAACTAAACAAAGCACTTGTCCCGGAGGTACATCCAATGAGAAAGCTCCCGTTAATTAACAGAACCATAACAACCTTTCTGTCACTGGTTCTGATATTAATATCGATCCCCGTCTCGGCCGTTATGGCGCAGTCCCCTGCAACCGCCGGTTTCACAATCAGTCCATCGGTATTCCCGATCGGACACTCCAGCAGCGCATTGCTTTGTATGTCGCCGCTGTCGACGGCTGGGGCGCTCACCTTTGATCAGAATGACGTTATCGGTTTTCAGTTCGATAACAGCATCGGAACTGTCACAGCGATGGACCCTGCTGTTCTGGTTCATTCGTCAACGCTTGTGCCTGCGGACTTTCAGACTCGGCAGAATCCTGTTAATGGGTATAAGCTGACGATCACCTATATCAATACAAACTCAAAGCAGTTTAATTACACAGACACGATCTGCGCCAAAGTGACCTTTACGGCCGGCGCGACTGTTGGCTCAACACTGGTCAGATATTCGTCAAAGTTCACTGGTCAGGCCGGCATAGTCGGTAACCTGCCATATCTTACGATCTATACAATTGATTTTCCCGCAGGCGTGCCCGGACCAAAAGGTGACAAGGGCGATCAAGGTCCGCAGGGAGTGCCGGGCACGTCGCCGGATTTGACGGCAGTGCTGACGCGACTGACTAATCTTGAAGCATTAACAAACGGAGCGGGTCGGGCCTATGTCATTGATAACCCAGGCGGCGATTTAATCCCAGGCAGGTTATCGGTAATAGACACGGCCACCAACACTGTCGCAGCAACCGTGCCGGTTGGAACAAATCCACAGGCCGTGGCAATCAATCCAGCAGGGACTCGCCTTTATGTCGTTAACAATATTAGCAGCAACGTGTCAGTGATCGACACAGTAGCGAATACTGTCGTCACGACAGTGGCGGTTGGGGGAATTACAGCCGGTGTGGCAATCAATCCAGCAGGAGCTCGCGTATATATCACCAGCCAGAATACCAACAACATATCGGTGATAGACACAGATACTAATACTGTCGTGGCCACCGTGGGGGTTGGCGTCGCTCCATCAAGTATTGCGGTCAATGAAGCCGGATCTCGCGTCTATGTTGTCAACAGTAGTGACAAGAACGTGTCGGTGATAAATGCGGCAACCAATACTGTCGTGGCTACAATACCAGTTGGAAATAGTCCATTTGGCGTGGCCGTCAATCCGGCGGGAACTCGCGTCTATGTCGCAAACGCAAGTGACAACACCATATCAGTTATCGACGCAACAACCAATACTGCCGGAACGCCAGTAACCGTCGGGCAACATCCGCAGGCAGTGGCCGTCAATCCAGCGGGAACTCGCGTCTATGTTGCCAATCGTGGCGGCAACTCCGTATCGGTGATAGACACCGCAACCAATTCTGTCGTCGCGACGGTGACAGTTAGCAGTGGTCCGAATGGACTGGCATTCAATGCGGCTGGAACTCGTGTTTACGTTTCTGCCGTCAGTTCGGGCAGGGTATCAGTGATAGACACGACCACCAACACAGTGGTGGCGACCATAACAGGATTTAACCAGGTGGCGGGCGTGGCGGCGAGATGACCGAAAGGAGCAGCGGACAGTTCACCGCGTCGTTATGGAAACGTCCAGCCCCTGGTTTCAGGCAATTAACGCCGGCAACGGATCTACTCAAGACGAGCAACAGCCTGCGTGGACTGCTGTTGCTGCTTTGTCTAAACCAATTGAAAGAACTAACTTAGGAACTCTATGCGACTGCTAATCGTTGATGACAACGAAAATATGAGGCGGTTGATAAAGACCCTGGTCGGCGACCTGGCTCAACAGATCTATGAATGCTCTGACGGTGTCTATGCTCTGTCCAGCTTTACGGAGCATCAACCGGACTATGTCCTGATGGACATTGAAATGGAAAAGGTTGATGGGTTGACCGCGATAGCACAGATCAAATCCGCCTACCCTGCCGCCAGAGTTGTTGTCGTCAGCAATTACGACAACGCACCCCTGCGCGAGGCCGCTCAAAATGCGGGCGCTTGCCAGTATTTGCCAAAAGATAAACTGCTATTGCTTCGCGCAATTCTCAGTCGCGAAGCAAGTTTGTAACTTCAGCAAGCCGTATCGACTGAGGTTCGTGTCTGAAAGAAACCAAGGAGGAACGTTTTGATGTTTCGTCATTTTAAGACATCGGCGATAATCGCGATTATAGTTTGTTTGTGCGTCTTTGGTTCGGCGGAGGATTCGTCGCCCTGAAAGTCACCACCGGCGTGATCGGCGACAAAACCAGATCGAATCAATAGCTCCAGCGAATTTGCCAATTGTAAACATAGTCGGGGGCTATACGGAAACCGATCCGAAGACGGAACTGCTGAGCCAGTTTTCTCAAGGAGAGAGAATACGCAACTACGCTGGTCACGGGTCGGTCAATATGTGGCGAGGTACTCTGCTGA
Organism: Blastocatellia bacterium; assembly: GCA_035652355.1. Taxonomy (GTDB): domain Bacteria; phylum Acidobacteriota; class Blastocatellia; order DASRDY01; family DASRDY01; genus DASRDY01. The sequence continues at coordinate 45,752 of DASRDY010000170.1, read as the reverse complement.
CTAATGAATTTTAAGGAGGATAATATGGGTTACGGTTGTATGGAACGGTTAAGTGGAAATTGGATTTTAACAAGGGAACCTTTCCCCGACGGGCGGTTAACAGGGATACAGCTCAGCTCTGATGAGAAAGGAAAAGTAACAGGCCGGGGAAACATCATTATCAACGGGGAATCGATCGACTTCGATGTAGCCGGTCACTACAATGGAGCAAGTGTTGATATTTGGTTTACCATGCGAGAGATCGAATCGAGGGACACTTCGGAGTACAATTTCACTTTCGCCGGAAATTGCGAGGGCGATAATACTTTCGATGGAGCGCTTTCCGGGGTGGCGGCTCGATTGAAATATAAAGGTTAACTTTCTGCGAGCTCCGCCGACTGGTGCGGTATTCCAGCAATTGGACAAACGTTGAAACTGCCCTAGTCGGTCCCAACGGCGTTTGTCTTTCTAAGACATTGATTTTAAAGAAAGTTGGAGGCGGCGATCGGAATCGAACCGACGAATAAAGGTTTGCAGACCTTGATTCTTGTTTTGTACCGATTGCCTTTGCTTGTAAGCGTTTGTCTCTGCTTGGATTAATTTCGGAGCCGATTCGGCAGTTACAAGCCCTTACGAGTTGGGTCTAAGCACAGCCCGGTTACAAAAACGGGGACACGTTCGATTAGCCTTCAGTGCTGCCTCACCACGGGTTTTCTGTCGGTGGTTTTTTTAAACGCAGATTGCGTCCTCCCTGATAAACTGCAGTCTTTGGATGAAAGGTTTTCCAGTCGAACCGATAATCTAATAGAAGATCAATAGACTTCAATTGTTTGCCCTCATAAGGGCCACAGACCCCGGCCTGTAAAGTCAAATTAACTGCCGGTGAGGAGGGATCGAAATTATCTATTAGAGAAAGAAGGAGACAGAGTAACTACTCTGTTGAGCGGATTTGGCGCTTTTTTTTGGTTCATTTTTCAGAATGTGTTATCAATCAGGATGATTAGGTTTGTTATCCTATTGATTCTTCAGGTGGTTACTTTCGGCAGGAATACGGTTTTACAGGGTAGAGTATTCTTTCGACCTGGTAACATATCCTAATTGGCAATTGATGCATCAGGTGTATAACCTGAACATCCAACGTAATAATCGTGATCCTGAGTGTCGAACTGCTGGGATTTTCTCCAACTTCGTAGAATATTCTATGCAGTGGCTACCAGTTTTAACCAAATGGTCAGTCTGAAATTCGCGAGCGCCTAGGTCTACGACGATGCTACAACTCTACTATTTACAGTGTTTGGGGGCAGTATCTCGGAGAGACCTGCAAAGATAAGTCAAACGGAGTTGGGCCTTGATATGAATTCTGCTCCTCGCTCAAAAACGGCAATAAGCCCATCTCTTGCAATGTTTACCGGACCGAGGAGAAAATATTTAGTTGGTGCATTTTTGAGGTTTTTAAGCGAATGATCACGAGGCTCGAAACCGAGCAGTACGAATCCCTTAGCCATGCTAGTAACATCAAGTAAATAAAGGACTTGGTGCGCCCGGCATGACTCGAACATGCGACCTTTTGGTTCGTAGGGAACTTTAGGATAGCTATCTTATTGATTCTTCGTGCATTTAGATTGGATGGAATCATGGTTTTACAGGGTATTCGGCATAGAATTGTTCAGTAATTGTTCAGTGAACAATCGGTGAACAATACGCTGAACAATTTCGCAAGGAGACGAGAAGAGGCAGGTTCTAAGCGACTTTTGCGCTTAACATACAAGTTAAGTAAGGGCTAACCCAGTTAAGCGATAAAACGCTTATAACCTTTGTGTGGTGAATCAGTTGCTGGCCTAAGTTAATCAGAAAGAATAACATTGAATCGTTTCGATAAAACGTAATGGACCAGACGACGAGCCCGAATAGAACACCGGCTCAGCAAGACCCGTAAAGTCAGCAAGCGTGACCGCATAGCAAGACGCATAATGAGACAGTAGGGGACGTGCTCGCTCGCGGCGCGCGGACGTGGCGAACACGAAATAGATCGAAGCTTTCTCCTTACGAGCATACCGCTCGGCTTTATCAATGAGTTCTCCATAGTTTTCAGTACCCATATCAATTTCCCAATGCGTCCGGACCAATGAGTTATCAACGGTTTTGAATTCCGCGATCAAATCCGGTTTTAAGCCGCCGAGCGAGTCGGAAAACGCTACGCTGTGAATTTCAAATTCTGATCGGACCAGTTTTGTAAAAACATCCCTGACGGCAAGATTGTGTTTTGACGGATTAGCGCGCGAGCCAATAAAATAGATTTTTGGTTTCCGGTCATCCATTTCTTTAATTAGTTTCTTCTCGATCAGCTTTTTCAAATCCTGGCTTGCCGTCGACTTGCGAGAGTTGGGATTGTCAATATGCCGGTAACAGAGCTCCAATATCTGAGGAGTGCTGAGATATTGAGCAAGCAACAAAAAATGCAGAATCTTTTCCTGGTTTGAAGAGAATTGCTTCGGTTGGGCCATTGCAAGTTCGATTCGCCGCTTTTCCTCTCTTCGGGCGACTTGCGGTTCGGCATCTTTCGGCCTTGCCTTGACAGGCGCAGCTTTGGGTACTGACGGACGCCTGCCAAACATCGTGTCTTCTTTTTGCGTCGTTTGAACGCCGTACCTAATCCGGCTTTGGCGAACAATTTCACTAACATAACCAGCTGTCGGAACCTTTGGCGGTGGCAGGGTCCTTACGTTAAATACATTGTTTTCAATTTTGGCGAACGCTTCTCCGACGCGGAGCTGCCCAACTTCCTCTGTTGTGAATTTCTTCGCAAGCACTTGTTCAATAAAGTGCTGTTCCTGTGGGAGGTCTGAGTTAAAGAACAGGAGCGTCGAAGCATTAAAGACGTTCTTCAAAATATCCTGCGGAATGTCGCCCATCACTTGATTAGCAAGGGTGAGGTGAAGTTTGTATTTGCGAGCTCCGCTTAAGATATCCTTCATACTCGGTGAGGTCATATGCTGAAACTCGTCCACGTACAGATACCAGTCCGGTAGAGCCGGAGACGCCTGGCGCATCATGGCCGAAATTTGAATGCGTGAGATTATGAGCCGACCCAGGAGTTGCGCTGTTCGCTTGCCAATCTTGCCGTGCGATAGATTGCATAAAAAGATCTTTCCTTCATCCATCATTCGCAAAAAATCGAGCTTGTTTTCCCGCGTCGTCAGCATCGGCTGTACCGTGCTGTCAGGCAATAGAAGCGGCGACAGCTTGTTGGTTATCGTCGTCACGCTCGTTTTCATAAGGACGGGGAATTCCATTTCCCAAAAGCGCAGCATTCGCTCATCGCTGATATCACGCAAAACGTTCTCCCGAAACTGGTCGTCAATCATTAAGCGCTCGATGTCAGCTAGAGTCGAATCTTTTCTGGTCAGCAGGGTCGCCAGGCTAAAGTTCAACAGGTGCTCGATATTGACGCCGAGCTTGTCGCCTAAAAGCTCTTCGAAGAAATTCAAGAGATCCGTTCTGATGTGTTCTTTTTCCTGCTTTGAGCCACTGTGGGCCAGCAGATTAAAGGCAAGCGGATGTTCGAAATCTCCGGCATCAAGCAGCACCACGTCGCCGACGCGTGACTCTGGTATAAACGGAAGGATCTGGTCGGCAATGAGCGTGCCGTGTTGATCAATGACGCCAAAGCCATCGCCTTTCCGCAGGTGCTCTAAAACCAGATTTTGAATGAGCGTTGATTTGCCGCAGCCAGATTTTCCCAGCATATAACAGTGGCGATTCTGCAGCCTGCCACTTATATAGACCGGCCGGTTTTGGCCGCGGTGCGTGTTTTCCCCAATGAACTCGCCATTCTCAGTCAAATACTCAGGTGCCGCGTACGATCGTTGTACAGCATCCAGCTTATAGTCTTTGGAGAGAACCGACGGAAACGGTAAGTGACATAGACTTGCAATTTCACCGCTGTTCAGCAAGAACCCAGGGCGGAAGGCAACCCGGTTAAACAGCAAATAAAAATGGTCGTCCTTTGGTAAGCCTTGATTGTAATAATCAATGCGATCAAGAAAGCGAAGTCGCCGCGGCCCGCTAACAAAATTATTGAGACTGGCTTCTAATCTCTGGAGGAGTGATGCTGCACGAGCAGCAGCATTGGTAAACACTGCACAACGCAGCGCACAGGCAAAGAATGGTTTGTCGGCATCAATTTTGGCAAACGCGCGAGCGGTTATGAATTTCAATTCGTGTTCAGGGATTTCTGGATGCACCTCCTTCGTGTGCACCCGCTCATTACCGTCACCAAGCGCGATCGGATTAACTTGGATCTGCCGCTGGCCGAGGAGGTCTCGGGCGGCCTTATGCCAATTCGTGCGGCAGGGGATAAGCAGGAGTTGATATATGGCAAGTTCATCATCGGAAAGTTCTTGCATCACTGCAAACATTGCCTCAAGCGGATCGCTCCCTTGGAAACTATCGATTGCCAGGATCGGCAGAAAGAATGGCGGGGGAATGTAATAATCACGAAAGTGATACTCCAAGGCTATCTGTCCTGAACGTTTGCGCTCCTTCGCCGACTTGTACCAGCGATAAAGCGGATCGGCTTCCAATAGTTCTGTATGGGTGTGGCGATGACTGGTCGTAAGGCCGTCTGTGATCAGTTTTATGTCCTCGTTTTGCACCACAAACTGTAGTTGAACCTTGCCGGCTAAATTAAATGCTTCAAAACTGGCCGGCTCACGTAGAGCACGTAGGTGCCTCACGAATTGCTCGGTCATATAAGGGGTGGTTTCTTCGGCCAGAGAAGGAACGACTCTTAAATAACGCGTTGCTGCTTTCTTGCGGTCGTAGTGAACGGCCGTTTTCTGCGGTTCAAGCCGAACCGGATGACGCGCGAGTTGTTTCGACGCCCCCATTGCTGCGAGCGCATGAAATTCTGTGCTCATTAGGCTTCAAAATCGTAATCTTCGCGCACTGGTTCTCGGCTCACGCTTTTCCCTAAATTCTGCGCTTCGTGAATGGCCTTCTGCCGTCGCAGTTCAAGTTCGGCTTCTTGTGCATCAAGTTCTTTTAAGGTGACACCTTTTTTTCTAACTTCAATTTGCACATCGAGGTTCAGTCCCTGCAGTTTTTGCACGGCCATCGCCACGTCGTATGTTGCGTTGAGTTCTTGCAGTTTCGCTTGTAAGAACGCTATTCGTTTCTGGGCTGTTCGTTGGTCTTGTCCAGCGATATACCGGTCGAGCACAGAGTTAACGTAATGTTCAATAAGGCCAGGACGGTTTTGGCTCTGTCTCAAGGATAATTCGATCTGCCGCTCATTCCAATCCACAGGTAGAATAAGCATGTTCGTATTGTCGTTTGAATTTGTCATATTATCTCCTAATGGATCAATAGGTGGTTGCATCGACCAAAGCTTGGGCAAAAAGCGAGCGAGTGTGGAAAGCCCCAGTCCGATCAGAATTATGATCCACCAATAATCAAATATCGCCGGTAGCAATGGCTGATCTGACCTACCAAACACATAAGCGACAGTCCAGACAAGCCTCAACCCAAAGCCGCAGACAACGATAACTGCCCCGGAAGACCAAAGAATAAATTGATGATCTTTGGTAATGCGCATAGCGCACTCCTGCTGAAGAAAGACATTGCCAGCTGAGATACGACATCCCTGGCGAAGATGCCGATGATTCTATACAAAAGCCTTTAAGTAAAAGCAAGTCATCTGATTGCAAATTGGAATTAGTGCTGAAAATTGTAGCCATGCACAATACAGTGCCTTCTCTATTATTTCTTTATCAACTCTTTAATATTTCTTGATCATTTCTTTATATAATCAAGTCAGTGAAGAATCATCTCTATCGATTCAAAGAGGGAGCGAACAGATACCTGTGGATAACTTAGAACAGGAAACCTGCGTAGCGCACAACAACAAATATTCCCTTTGTCTAAGCCGATAAAGGGTATTTTTAGTCCGAGCTATTTACGCCAACGTCTGGTGCGCTTTTGCCGCAAGCGGCAAAAAGTCCTCACTGTCGCAGACTTGCACGGGTTGATACTCTCAAAAGGAAATCATTAACAAAAAAACAAATGAGAAAAAACACCAGAAAAGCAAGCTCGTCAAATACGCCTAAGATATTTGGGTCCCGCCCGAATCATCGATTGTGGCGGGCTCGGAAGCGTAGAGGCTTGGGTCAGAAGCAGGCAGCACGTTTGCTCGGCTATAGCTCAGTCGAACAAATTTCTCGATATGAACGCAGCTCTCGCATACCCTCCCTCAGCACAGCTATCAAATTGGAGTTAATTTATGGGTTACCGGTCAGATACTTATTTGCCGATCTAACAGATCGCGTAATGCATCAACTGCAAAAGCAGATGAAATCCCATCGATCATTGCGCGCGTTATATCCTGAATTGTCAGCCAGCCTGAAGCGCGCTGCTGAATTCTGTAGTTGTGATGAGAAGTTAAAGAAAGCGGCCTTGTCTGATTCGGATAAGGAGATCGTGCGGAAGCACATTGTTACCCTTGCTCGGCGACTGCACGGACTTGTCCACTAAATTATTGAGATAACCCATGGAATTAAATTCGGAATCAAAGAAATCGAAAAAGGCTCCTCGGACAAGCTGGTGGGCGGCTGTGTGGCGTGGATTAGTCTTCGACAAGGAGGCCAAGCATTACCGCCGAATTCGAACCGCCCTTTGGCTTTATCTCTATTTGCTCTTGCACGCAAATTGGGAAACCGGACGACTCTTTCGGAAATACAGCACCATTGCCGCTGACATGGGTATTAGCGAGCGCACAATCCGCAATTGGATGATGCAATTGAAGAGCAATCGATACGTTGATATCGAAACTACAGGTCGGTCTGTTGTTATCCACATCCGGAAGTACAAAGCGTGGGGATCGACACAGGCGGACGACAAATCTGGCAACAGTACGGCAAGACTCTGACAGACAGACTGGCAAAATCTTACGGAAGCCCGCGTTCCCGGAAGAGAAAACTCCGCATATCTACGCGCAAAATTACCTTTCCACTGATTTCTAACAACAACCTTCTAACAGCATTCATTAAATACTAAGTGCAACTTTAACAGATGACTACATTTCACCCTAAATCAAAACGAGAATGGCTTGCTTATACGATCGCCGACACCTTCTCTGACACTGATCGTCTCAGCCTCTATCTGATTTATTGCAAGAAGTATCCTTCGCACATCATCCAGCGTGCCTACGGGGAAGCCCGTAGCATCCCGAACGACCGCATCAGAAAGTCACGTGCCGCAGTGTTTTTTTACTTGGTCAAACGTTACTCACATGAGTCCAAATCTGAAAACAACTCGCAACCCACCAAACACGATATTGGCAATTGATCCGAGCACACGAGACTTAGGTGTTGCTGTCTTCGCCGCTGGGCATCTCGCGTATTACGCTGTAAAGAGTGTCAGACCCCAACGACCCAGGAGAGCTCTTCTGCAGTCCATTGCTTATATAATCGAGCATTTGATTAATGAATTCGAACCAAGCGTTTTAGCCATCGAACGAATCGCTCTCTTACAACGGAGCGAGGCTATGGTTTCGGTTGTAACTGATGAAATACGGATGATGGCAATAGACTTTGGGCTTGTCATTTACGAATATGATTTGGCACTCGTTCGTAGGCTCATCTGCCAGTCGCCAGATGCAACAAAGCAACTGACCATGCTAGCGTTATGCAATCATTACCCAGAGCTTTCTCAATATGTTGACGGTCAATCAAAAGGCCGGATGCGCCATTACGGCCACTTGTTTGATGCCGTGGCAGTGGGACTCGTGTGCGCACGAGAAACTGTGGACTTGGAACAACCGGTAATCCACATTCAGCAGCAAGTATTGTTTTGAAAACTATGGACAAAAATAAACAACGGAACGCCTTTGTTGATCTCTATCCGGATCTCACGCCGGAACAGCAACAGGAAGCAGCCTATTACTTCTCTCGTTATGTCGATCTGGTCAGGCGCATTTTTGAACGCAATAGCCATCGGTTGACTGATTTGACAGGATCGCGCAAGCGGCCCTAACATGAGGCCGCAATCAAATATTTCCCACCGAAGATTATCAATCTCCGCGTCTATTTATGATTCTCAACCCTTACTTTTCCTATATTCGTGTCTCGACATTGCGGCAAGGTCAGACTGGTACCTCGCTGTCTGAACAACAGGGTGCCATTAATCGCTATGCTGAGCGGTCAGGGTTTACCATTATTGCTGAATATGAAGAGAAAGAAACCGCGGCCAAGCTCGGACGTCCAGTTTTTAATGATATGCTGAAAGCGCTCAAAGCTGGAAAAGCCAAGGGCGTCATCATCCACAAGATCGACCGCAGCGCTCGAAACCTTCAGGATTGGGTACATCTCCAGGAATTGATTGACAATGGTATCGAAATTCACTTTGCCAATGAAAGCATTGATCTTCAGTCGAGAGGGGGAAGGCTCTCTGCTGATATTCAAGCGGTAGTTGCCGCTGACTACATCAGAAATTTGCGAGAAGAGACAAAGAAGGGCTTTTACGGACGGCTCAAACAAGGGCTCTACCCCCGTCCTGCACCCATTGGTTATATCGATTGCGGTAAAGGCCAGCCCAAAAAAATTGATTCTGTGCGAGGACCTCTCGTGCGCCGTGCCTTTGAACTCTATGCAACTGGTGATTGGGGGTTAGACAGCCTAAAAGAGTACCTAACTGAAATAGGTCTTCGAACCAAGTCCGGCAAGTTCATTACCCGACACGGTCTGGCAACGCTGCTGCACAACCCGTTCTATTGCGGCTTGATCCGAATTAAGATCAGAGGCGAACTATTCCAAGGGCAACACGAGCCGCTCATCCCTAAATCATTGTTTGATCAGGTTCAGGATGTGTGCTCCGGCAAACGGAATGACAAGAAGCAGAAGCATCATTTCCTTTGGCGAACTCTCATCACGTGTTCTCAGTGTCAAACAAAACTAATTGGCGAAAAGCAGAAAGGCTACCGGTATTACCGCTGCCATACCAAAGGCTGTTCTCAGAAACCCCTGCGCGAGGATATCATTGAAGCTCAATTCAAAGAACTATTAGGCGCCCTAGAATTCAGCGAGAGGGAGAACGAGCAAATCAGGACCGAATTGAAAAAGGCCTACGGGAATGTCTCTGAGCTCGTGCAGAGCCAAACGAGGGGATTCCAATTACAGTTAGACCAATTGCAAATAAGACAGTCTAAGCTTGCCGACCTATATATTGACGGAATGCTCGAAAAGGAAACCTATATCTACAAAAAGAATGAGTTGGTTGAGCAAGAGACTGAGATAAAAGAAAGGCTGAAGAACATAAACGCCGGAGAACAGTCTGCACTTGAACGAGTAGAGCACTTTGTCGAACTTGTAAACAACGCTTGTTTAAGCTATGAATGGGCAAATCCCGACGAAAAACGTGAAATGATCAAAATCGTTACCTCGAACTCAACTGCCAACGGAAAAACGGTCTTATTTAAGCTGAATTATACATTTCAGATGGTCGCAGAACGCCGAGATGTTCCCTCTGGTAGCCCACAACGGACCGCACCTCGAACGGTTTCCGCATTGGTATGCGATCTGGTAGCGTATTTTGCATCAAGAAAAGATAAAGAGAAAGATAAAGAGAAGGTTGCTGCATAATCAAAACAATGTAGAAAGAGAAACGGTTTTTATTCCGTCTCGTTTGTACATATCACAATTCTTTTTCTCTCAATTGTCGGGCAATTTCGGAATCAAGTATGAACTGATGGGGGGGGTGGATAGTTTGTTTTGCTTATTAACCTATTCCAAAGGACTCAAAAATCAAAATCCATGGGCCCTTGCAACTACTTGACAAATCAGTGCTTAACTGGCAGTATTCAAGCGCATCACACCGAATATTACAAGGTATTAACCGGTGTCTCCGGCAACAAAGAATAGGCCGCTCCCGATAACTTTCCTGGGCGAGTACACCAACGAAGCCTTCTCAGCGTTCACGCGAATCTGACGATATCCAGACTTATATTCGATTTCGGTAATTAGCCTCAGATTACGAATCCGCCAGTAGGGAAGCGGGTTTGGAAATCACCTGAAAGGAGGCTTTTAAAACATGAAAAAGCTGGTATTGGTTCAGTTTGTTTTGCCGGTTTCAATCGGAATATTAGCTACGTGGGCCGTTATCAATCTCCTCGAACTTTTTCTATGCCTTGATTAACTCGTACGCAGGAAGACGGCTAAGACTCACCATCAAACGCTAAAGGGTTGCACCTTTAGCGTTTTTGTATCTAAATCGCCCTACGCCAATTGAGGAAATAGCCAAACAAAAACTTTTGATCGGAACATTGGTGCTGCTGATCATTAATTTGTCGGAACCCGCGATTCAGATTGAATCCTTGCTATCTCAGATTTATTAATGATTAGGATCTGCGGTTTTCTGCCGCCGATGAGTTTCCACTCATTGGGGCCACCGGCTTCAGTCGGATCGGCGCAATAAATTCCCCACGATGCTTCTTCAATAACAATGAGTGGTACCGTAATATTGGGATTATCCTTCTGAAAGAATTTCTGATCAGATTGAGTAATGAACTGATTGCTCTTTAAGACCAACGTAACTTTTGGAGCTTCTGTGTAGTCACCACCGTTACGGGTTGACGGAATGTTTTGATAGACGCCATAGGCAAATGATAGGATAACAAAATAAAAAAATGGCCCGATGATGGACAAGGCAAGCACCCAAATTGCTCGTCTTCGACCTTCGGTTACCTGTCGCTTCTCATAGATCGCGACAGTTGAGATCGTAACTCCCAGCACCAGACAGAAGGCAATATAAACTAAGGCAAGCCAGGGGCTAGCCAAGCCAACACTGTATCTAAAATCCAAAAAGTACCAGACATCAAGACCAGCCACAATCACTGTTAAAATCCAGCGTAGGATGACCGTAAACGTCTGTGGTAATGTCGCCAACTCCGTATCAGATGGTGGGACTTTGCCTGAGTACCGTTCCAAAATACGCTCAAATCCCAGAATTAAGGGAATGCCAATAAGTGTGACGCCGATAATCCATTGCAGCGGAGCTATGCCAACAATCTCGGTACTGCCCGGAACCCGGCGGGTCAACATAAGCAAAATAAAGCAAACGATCTCCAAGTTAATACCGAGCAATCCAATTGGCAGCAGGCGTTGCCACATCAACGGCTTTTGAAACTTGCCATGAAAAATGAGATGCGAAAGTGAGTAGATAGTTCCATTAAGGATCACTGGAAACGAGACACAGAGAATGCCTATATGGATGTATTTCGTCTTCCAAAAATCTGACCCCGGTTCACGTATACCAAAACGGTCGAGAAATGCGATTACCACCAGAAACCCTGCTGCATAGATTATGCCTGTTGCGGCGAGTATATACTGAGGAAGTCGGTCAAATAAGCTGCCAACCGTGGTTTCATTCGTTTTCGCACTCTGAGCGGTTTGCATGGAAAAACCTCCTTCAGCACTGCGGTGCAATGCTTAGGTGTTACTCTACTGAGTCTCCGACGATTGCCCGATCTGGTCGGCCTTATTGAGAGTAATTTTCACTGAAAGTATAATCCTGGTGAAGATAAAATACTGTGATAGCCGTCACCGATTGTGGTGACATCCAATACCGAAATCATTAAATGCCAAAATGTCCCTGCGTGCTTCGTGTGAGCAACCGCTATTTGGCCAGTAATGAGCGAGATACCGCTAAACTTTAGTATCACGTGGTGCCCATTGAAAATTATCCCGAGGATGCTGATAATCGAATTGATCGCATATTTCGCATCAAGAAAAGATAAAGAACAGGTCGCTGCTTGATGTTGGCTGCTCTCTACAACTGGATGAAAGGTTGACTAATCATTTCAAATTGACCGTTTGGACGCTGGTCTGTTGCTGTTTCAGAATTGCGGAGCACCATTATAGCCGAGCTCTTTGCAAGTACGGCCAGTTTGAGCAGGAACAGTTCGTAAGACATCTGACCACCTTTGCTGTGTACGTTGAACTTTGTCACCAGAATGTGCGGTATAAGGTCAATGGTCTTTTCGCTAGTCAGTGCCCAGCCCTGCCTGACCTCTGGCAAGTTAATGATCTCTTCGTATTCGGCCACGGAAAGAATAGTTTGTTGATTTTCACCATGCCAGGATTGTTGCCACAGTTCTGGCTGAGTCTGTGTGTATTTGTCAAATTCCTGATAGAGATTGTAGGCAGAAGCCCGAAGGTTATAGTGCGATTTATTGGGCATATTTAAGCAATTTAGTAGGTTGTCGATGTTCTGCGTTTGATTCCAGTGATAATAACCAGGAGTTTGTCAGGATACAGATCAAACAGAATTCGCCAATTTCCGACACGCCTGCGCCAAGCACCAGGCTGGTTATGTAGCCTGACGATATCACCACCATAAGGATCATTGGACATTGATCTCAGTGCAGCAATAAGGTGTTTTTGATCTTTGGCAGGGACTTTAGCGAGTGCTTTTTCTGCGGATCGAATGAGTTCTACGTTCCAAGGCATGGAGCGCGCGGTCTAAGCTCACATACTGGCCTCGGTTGTATTCAGCGCGACCGCGACGAATTGCGCGTATTTCAGCCTTGGTAGCAGCAACAGCAGGAATGGCGAGATAGGCGCGCACCGCTTCAACCGCCAAGTCAGAAGGCTTTCGATGCTGCACTTTGCTGATTGATTCCAACGCCTGCGTTGCCTCCGGTGGGAGTGTTATTGTCAACGTTTTATGGCTCATCGCTGTGGGTCTTAGAGATTAATGATAGACGAGAGATCTCCCTCTTATTTGCATAATAACAAACCGTTATGATTCGTCAATGATCTGCACTCGAAGATGGTTCGGCTCCCGAATTGGACGCCAGATTCATATCACTTTCATCATACGACTCAACAAAAATGCTTAACCACAAATCCTTCTGGCATATCTCACATCGCGCCGATCCCCGTGCAGCAGCGCTCGCTGATCGACACTACAGCAGGCAAAAGCCAGGCACACCGCAGTTCGTTGCTCCTGGACGCTGCATTGTACTACTCACCGAACAGACAGACGCGCTGTGGGTTTCGTCTTGGCAATATCCGAAGTTTGTTAAGCACGACTGGCCTGGCGCTTGGGTCTGCAGTCTTTTTCGTAACGAATCGAATCTGTTGTCAGGCAAGCTCATTCGTTCTGCTGTGGCAGCAACAAGATGGATCTGGGGTAAGCCTCCACGGCAAGGAATGATTACCTTCATTAATCCGCGTCGGGTGAGACATAAGCGTGACTTCGGTCGTTGTTTTCGCAAAGCTGGTTTTCAGCCGGAAGGTCAGACCAAGCGAGGACTAATCGTGCTGCGACTGCCGAATCAAAGAATGCCGAAGCAACAGCGTCCGGCCCATCTACAACAAAGCTCAAATCTCACATCTCACATCTACGGAGACTGAGATCGCGACCTGATCCCAATGTATTTTATATGGCTTAAATAAAAGGAAAGAAATATTTATCAGCTTGTTTATACGGCAAATCATTTATTCGCAGCTATTTACGCTTGGCCAGGTGAATATCACATGCTAGCATGTCCATGTCATCATTAATCAAAATCATTTATGCCCAAACATTATGAGCGAGTCATTCTCGAGGCCGAGGTGAAACAGCGCCTCGAAGAAGCGCGCGACAAACTCAGACTGTCGTCGCTTTCTGCAACCGTTATCTACCTGATTAATAATCTTCCGACTGACAAAGGGAAACCTACCAGCAAGCCATCAGGTTAAAGCGTTAATCTTATAATCACTCAACGAACAATCTCACCATTAAGTATCGACAACAATGAATTACGAAACAGGAAACTATCTCACACGTCGAACCGGCCCTCTTAGCCCGGTTATTAATAATCATCGTAGGGAACCTACAATTCACGTGCACTATCGGATTATCGAAAGAATTTTCGAATTCACGCTGATTTACGGCCTTCTCGTTGCAGGATTGGGTACCGTGGCAATTGTTCTGTCACGTTGACCAACTATCTTTCAAAACATTGCCGTGCCCCTTTTGGTGGACTGCAATGAGGCGTATATAGAACTTTCATTCTCTTTGATAAACAACTTGGTTGCGTATTTTGGAGATGATTGACTGATTACACGAGAAACACTGAGAGCGAAATCTCCTAAGTTTCTCCAGCAGCATTTGATGTGTAATCCTGCGTAGCCGTATTAAGAGACTCTGCAAAATAATTCTTATCGATTGATCTTGACGATATGAAAATCTAAAGACGTGGGCTCCACGTATTCAGGTAGTCGAAATGGGCTTTAAGGTAGCTCAAACAGAATCTTGTCAGCAATGTGATCTGTTCTGGCCTAAGTGCCTTGGGCTAAGGGTGACGGCGAATAATGCCTGTTTGCGAAGCGAACGGCCTAAACTAATCAGCCGAAACATTAAGCAAATTGTAATGAGTCGTCGACGGAAGCCTATAACGTGCTCACAGATCGGTCCTGGGCAATAGAGTCCAGAAATAGGTGAGCGGTCCCCCTATCAAGTCAGGAAGGCCCGATCTGTCCAGCAAAAATGTACAAAATCTTGATTATGTATATAATCAGACTAGGTAGCTTCTCTAGCGCGATCTAGGGTTGGCAGAAGATCCTAAGGATTATTGTCCAACTTTGATTTCCGAATCGGGGACTTAACAGAAGCTGCAGGCTATAATGACAGAGAGGCGTTTTATACTCGAATTCGCAAACGCCATGTATCTGTAGGATATTAAATCAACATAGATTGCGATCCGAGTCGTGTACGCCTATTTAACTGGGGACGATAATGATGTTCGCACGATCATCTTCAGACTCACGGAACGTTTTAGTGGTACGTTTGGAATCGGACATTGCAACTGCGCGACTCGTCAAGGTGGATAAAGGCGTTGCATCATTAATAGAAGCAAAGCTGGGACCAAAAGATATGCGAACTGTTCGCGGCTCAGAAGATTCGAACCGAATAAACGAAGTGATAGCATCATTTACTAATCAGGCAATGAGCGAGCTAAATGTGCGCCCAGACATTGTGTCCGTTTCCTGTCCTGGAACAATCGATATCCATTGTCAAACGATTATTAGATCAAGTCGACTAGGTATATTACAGCCGCTCAACTGCGGTGAACTGCTCAACGAAACTCGTGGTATTGGTGTATACTTGTTTAACGATGCGATCTGTATAGCGCGAATAGAACTACGAAATATGAGCGGGGGCAAGATTCCGGATTCCGCAGTATTTATAATGGTAGGACAAGGGGTTGGCAGCGCCATATATTTAGGCGGAGAGCTATACGCGGGCGCCGGCGCGGGGGGTCATATCGGCAGAATCGTCGTGAACCCTGACGGACCAATTAGTCAGAGATTCAATCAGAGAGGGACTCTGGAATCGTATACATCGCACGAGTCGATAGTTCAACGTCTTATCGGGGAACATCAAAATGAAATGGAGAAGACGTCTGACGAGCAATTAAGGCGGAAACCATATTTTAGGTTCCGACAAATCCTTCAAGCCGCAAAGAGGCCACTTGATGTCCGGATCCCAGAAATCGCCACAGCCTTAGATCAGGGAGATCCATTAGTCACCGAAGCAGTTGACGACGCTGCTAGATATCTTGGTCAGTGCATTAGCTATATTATTACATTACTAAATCCCAATCTGATTGTTGTGGGAGGGGAACTGATCGATGGGCTGTCCACCTATTTTGATAGAGCTGCTTCATCCGCCAAACGTTATTCATCAAGACTTGCTTGGGAGACGACAAAGCTAGTCAAAGCTTCGCAGGGAGTGGATGCTCAGTTTCTAGGTGCTGCTGAGTTAGCTTCGATATTCCTGGATTCTAAACAGGGCATCCCAATAACATGATTAAACGTATTTTTCGTAAGCATTTAACATCTTGTAACCACAAGAATCAAGCCATGAAAAGACAGCGCTTCCTGGAGATCTTATACTTTCGCTCGCAAACAATCCAGACATCGCGGTTTGCCCATTTGCATTTATCGAAAAAGATTAATAACTCGAATAACATAAGAACTATGATGAATCTTGAGCGCTGTAGCCTCATGAGAGGAACTACCATATGAAGATTTATGCTCTAGACATTGGAGGGTCATCACTGAAACAAGCCTTAATAAATGTCAACGCTATGGAAGCTCTAATTGTTAAGGGTTTTCCTCCTCTACAACTGTCAACAAATCTGTTTTCCGATTTGCGGGAAATTGTTGTCAGCGTAACGGAAAAAGCGCTGAGAGTCGAGTCTGACATTTCGACCGTTGCTATAAGCACCACCGGTAATGTTGACGAGACAGGATTGGTACGGCGGGCGGGCCACTTTGATGGATACGAGAATGTTTCATGGCAGGACATTCTCTGTAGTAAGTTTACTCGTATTTCACGTGTAATAACCGTGAACGATGGAAAAGCATCGACTTGGGCCGAGTATACGGCAAACAACGCATGCACATCTTTTGCGCATATCGTTGTGGGGACAGGTATTGGAGGGGGCATAGTAATAAATGGTGCATTGCTTCACGGGAGTCAGGGAGCAGCAGGTTCATTTGGCCATATAAAGGTCTGTGAGGAAAGTGACATTCATTGTAGTTGTACCCGCGTCGGTTGCGTCGAGACTGTAGCGTCCGCACCGGCTATCGTAAGAGCATTCAAACGTAAGAGTCAGGATCAAGATACTCCTGAGCCAAAAAATTTCAAAGATATTACGCTCTTGGCCAAGACCGATGATGTAACCGCGAAGGAAGTCTTTCGGGAAGCTGGAACTTGGTTAGGCGTAGCATTGAGTGATGTAATGAACATTTTGAACCCTCAAATTGTGACGATTGGCGGTGGCGTTGTTTTAGCTGCTGAATCAATCAGTCAAAACAACAGTAAGAATATATTCCTCGACGCGGCTATTCGGAGCGCCGAATCATTGGCGTTACGAAGAGTCGCTGCCACTACGCTAATTCAAAGGGCAAAATATGGTAATGATGGAGGATTAGTTGGGGCCGCCCTCTTGGCGGCTAAAAAGTAGGGGGCCAATGTAACCAGATAAGGTCAGCCACGATTATCGAATAAAAATAACGGGGAAGCAATAGATGAAGCAAGTTATTATCAACGGAGACGACTTTGGGTTATCGGATGGGATTTCGTCAGGAATTGTTCACTGTATGCATCACGGCTGCGTCTCGTCTACCACTATAATGCCATGCGTCGATGGGGCAATGGAGCGGTTGGAGCAATGGGAGTCTAGGATTACAGGTTCATTAGGAGTGCATCTACAATTGACTTGCGGCAAGCCGCGTTCTCCAATTGAGACGATTAATTCTCTATTGGTTAACAACGCCTTCCCAGTTGACGTAGAAGCGGTTGAAGATCTCAGCGTCGATGAAGTCGAAAAAGAGTGGAGTGCACAAATCGAAGCCGTTATGGAAGGTGGTCGGGCCATTACGCATTTAGATTCGCATCATGGGCATCACCGTTGCGATAGGCTGATCGATGTTTATGTTCGTCTTGCACAACGCTATGGACTTGCGGCCCGCGGAGGAAGCCAAGAGGTGTGTAGACGATTAAGCGACAATGGTGTGGTTACAACAGATTTGTGCGATAGCCGTTGGTTGCGAGGAGAGAAAACAGTTGATCGCTTTGTGAATCTTCTGCTAGAAGATTTTGATCAGCTAGGAGGTGATGGCACAGTTGAAATTGTAACGCACCCTGGATTTGTTGATGACGGATTACACAAAGTGACACGCTATTCGGAACAGCGTGGCAAAGAGTTAGAGGTGTTATGCTCCAAGGAGTTAGTGACATGCCTTCGGCGAAATGGAATTGAGTTGATAAACTATGGCACGCTTCTCGATCAAAGTGAGTCCCGAACAATTTCATAGGTAGAGCATTCATCAGGTTGTTAATGAGTAATCTATTATCCTCAGAAAGCTTGCGGCTAGAGCATTTGGTAGCTAGTTGGTTTTCCGCGTTTGAGCAGTTATTATCGTAAACGGCAAGTCTGTTGGGTCAGGTGCTTACTAGTACTTACTCTACTCTTAATTAAGACTCACAAGCAAAGGAGGCGAATGGCAAACGCCGAACATTTGGACAAAATTTTGCAGGGTGTCGACAAATGGAATGTCTGGAGACGGCAATCTGGGATAATACCAGACCTTATTGCCGCCGATTTAAGCGATCAAGATCTTGCTGGAATCGATCTCACGGGCGCTCTGCTGGATGGTACGGACTTCAGAAGAGCACATCTCCGAGAAGCGGTTCTCAGAAATGTAAGCGCGACATCAGCCGATTTTTCCAGCGCCGATGCTTCTGGGGCCGATCTATCCAATTCGAAATTCCATCACTCATCTTTCTCGGGGACTACGCTTGCACGAATAACAGCTCCAGATATTGATTTAACAGATGCCGTAATCACGAATTGCGATCTAAGTCATTCGGATTGTCGACGTGCAGTATTGGACAACGCAAAATTGATTAACGTGAGTCTTTCTGAAACTAATCTTGAGAGTGCATCTCTCGTCGACGCAGTATTAACAGACTGCAGAATGGGCGGAAGTTACCTGTCCAGTGCTAGCATTATTAATACCGAGTTACAGTCATGTAATCTTGATAGAGCAATCCTGTCTGGTTCCACTATCAGCCGCTCCAGTTTTCTAGTGTGCTCTATCCGCAATACAAGGTTAGATTGCTCACGCATCGAAGATGTTGAATTTAGCAACACTGATGCGGTGGGTTTGGACTTAAGCTCAGCCATTCTGGTTAGACCTTCACTGGACTCTCTTAATTTACACTTAGCGACGTTATTCAATACCAGAATTGTTGACCCAATGTGGACGTTAGAGCCTATACAATCTACCCTGCTTGGAGCGCCGATTATATCGGATAGCATATTTTCGCATTCGGTCCAGGACATAATGGGGTTGACACCCTCAATTCGGCGAAGAGTGGCGGACGCACAATTAATAATGGAATACTGGAATCAGAGTTCAGAAAGCAAGAGCAAAAGACTGATCATTCGCCTCTGGGGAATAACCTGCAATTACGGTCAAAGTATAGCACGCTGGACAATCTTCACATGCTGCGTTTTGTTCATTTTTGCGACAATCTTGACTAGAATTCCGTTCTATGTCCCTGAATACGAGGAGCTTTCTAGTCCTCCCCAAATTAATCGGCCCGTTACAGAGTCAGGCACAGGCCAGCAGGCCGACGGAGACGGGGCGATGAACCCGCAGTCGATACGGCTTCCAAGACATGAACTCTCGCAGCATATCGTGATTTCAAAGCCCTCATTTTTTCGCTCTCTCTGCTTTTCTGCGGCGATGTTCACAACGTTGGGGTTCAGTGAAATGTCTCCTGCTAGCAATTCGGGGAAGGTAATAGTTGTTGCTCTGGTGATGGCCGGGTATGTAATGCTAGGAGCATTAATATCAATACTGGCTAATAAGCTTGCAAGACTGTCATGACTTGCTCTCGCGCTTTGGGCTTCAATTCGAATAAAATCGTCGCATTGAAATGATAATAGTCGGTGCTTATCCAAAGAGTATTATCCGGAGCGACATTCAGTCGCCATTAGGTACCTTGTACGAGGTTGCTACGGAGTTGCCGCCCGGTATCGCTTTACATATATTACCTTTCGGTCCGGCCGATGGAGACGGAGGGTTTGCCTCTACTGACTGGTTCAAAGTTGATCCTACCTTTGGAACTTGGGAGGATGTTCGGAGATTGGCGCGGCAGAGAAGGATCATTATTGACGGGATCTATAATCATGTTGGATTGAATCATCAATGGTGCCGCGAATGGACTGAAACAGGGGCGGGTGCCGAACGCCTTCATGTTTTCCCTTTTCGCCCTTCGCAACGTGTATTGTCGCCGCGAGGAGGGTCTGTATTTGTCCCACATTCGGTACAGGGGGATATTTGGTGGGCATGGCAGACATTCTCTAGCAGAGCAATTGATGTTCAGCTGGCCAATGGAGAAGTACAGGCAGCAATACAGCAACACCAAGCTCTTATCGCCGAACTCGGTGTCTGGGGCATTCGCCTCGACAGCGTTGCATATTACGGAAAGAAGCTTGGAGAGCGTCAAAGGCACCACCCCCTCGGCATTCAGTATGCGAGGGATATTGTGGCAAACGCACAAAAGTACGGATTCAAAATCCTGCCGCAACTAAACTGTGATAGTTGGGGCAGACGATATTTTTCCGGTAGAGGCTCATTTGACGCACCCCTAACGGACTTTGCATACTCTGCCGCCCTTATTTTGGCAATACTCACGGGCAGACCTGGTTCATTAATCTCACATGTAAACAGAATGTTACGTGCAGATATACCGGTATTGCGAGCTTTGCGATCTCACGACGGCATATTATTAAAAACGTCACTGCTTAAGGAGAGTGAACGTCGTATGTTAGTAACAGCTTTCGAGGAACATGAAGTGAGCCCGCGAGTGATCGAAGGCCGTCCATACGAATTCAACAGCTCCTTTCCGTTCAGTTGCACTTTAGGCACGACTATCGAAGGAATGTGGCGTCGAATTAAGATAGCCATAGCTATTACGGCCTTTCTTCCGG
Organism: Blastocatellia bacterium; assembly: GCA_035652355.1. GTDB lineage: Bacteria > Acidobacteriota > Blastocatellia > DASRDY01 > DASRDY01 > DASRDY01. Next base: position 25,222 of record DASRDY010000170.1, on the reverse strand, counting down.
GGGTATGTTATATATATCTTCCAATCCTATACGGCTTTCGGCCTGAGCAGGGAACCGATAGTGGTCCTAAAACGGATCCGAGGGGCCTTAATAGAATTCCCATGCTGGAGGATTTTGTCGCAAACGTAGCGACTTCAATCGATCACAAGAGTGTAATTGAGCTCCTTAGAGTGCTTGATTCATTAAATGATGAATTCAATATTGAACGACTAATAAAAGGCGATTCCATTGAACAACTCGGTGATAGTGGGATTATAATTAGGCGAATTGCGGGTAGGTTGGTTCTGGTCGCGAATCTCGCAAAAGAACGTCTCTTGTCACTGCCAGGGGGTCTGGGACGGCTTCTTGTTGGCGAAGGTGTCAACAGTGGCCTACTCGATCCGCTCGGGTTTGGCTTGTGGATTCAGTGACTCCCTCATAATTTGAACTAGTTGTCGTAGCCTTATCCAATACTGGTATGACCGCGTTCAGATTGAAACGGTTTAGAATTGGTGATGCGGGCAATCGATTGCATATTTCGGCTCATCGTGAGCACTCGCTTCGGCGACGCGAGCACCTCCACTGTTTTAATGCTGGGGACAAAGCTATAAGACTCGCGCTCTAATTGTGTGTTATTCGAAAAGCAGCATTCAAGAAAACTCGCACTTTAAAAATATCATCAGTCATTACTGCATATTCCGGCTCATCGTGAGCAACTAATTCCGGCGGCGTGAGCATCGATTCCGGTGACCGTGGGCACCCGGCCAATCCCGCCTTTTTAACGCTGGAGACAAAGCAACAAGACACGATGTGTTCTTCAGAATGTAACCGGAGGAAACTGCGGGAATAGACTGGTTGGGCTAGTTCAATATGAGTGTAGGCCGCACCGAAATGCATATCACCGATCTCTCATCTCTGGATCGTCAGATCAGGGATATCATTCTATGGCATTCGCACCAGCAACCTTAGATGAACAATCGGAAATCGTACCCCCGAGGGTGAAAAGGAGTAAGGAGTGATCCGATCCTGGCGATTTCGTTTGATGACTGAACCGTCGTCGGTAACTTCGTATATAAATCAAATGTGTTCCAGTTCATTTTTGAAAGACCCAGAATTTCTTCTGCAAGAATCTTTACGTCAGATTGCCCTGCGTGGCGTCTGATCCTAAGAGGAGCCGGTATTCGCCTTTTTCCTTGATAATAACGGCGATTGCCGATTGCCGAAGTGGCGCCATGTACCCACAAGAGGGCTGTAAAATCGTCAAGTCGAACAACACTTCCTCGTTGAACCGGATAATTGTCTTCGTGCAGAAGTCCTCGCGCATCAGCGGCCGAAGCTACGTAGCGTAAGGCATCATCAATTATGATTTCCAGCATGTCGATCTCCGACACGCCGCTAAGCCCTTCTCTCAGTCCTTGCTGTTCGTCCTTTGTAAATCTTGTGCGTTTATGAACTACAACTCGGTCGGGCAGGGTTGACCGGGACTCAAAGAACAGTTCACGAACCTGCTCTCCGACACGTCTTGCGTCGTCTCGCGATAAGAACGGATTCTTTCCGAAGAAAACTGGATTCTCGACTGGACTCAAGCGATACTGAAGTCCTTCGCCGCGTGAACTGTATATATGACTGCATCCGAGAACGATATGTTTATTTTTATCGCGGCTAAAGTCGTAGCTCATCCCGAGCCCGACGAATGCAGTGTTTCTGTCGAGTTCATCGAGAACCCAGGGCGTGCGCATCGCTTTGACATAAAATGCCAGTGACAGCCACCACCACACTCGGCATTGAAGTCCATCAGCCAAAGTACTTTGGTCCAAAAACTGTGTCCCGATGCCTTTTTGAACACTGCTGGCTTTGACAAAGTCGTGAACGTCAAAATGTTCGTGGTCTGTATTGTATCCGCGAAAACGCGACCACCGTTCAGGAAAAAAAATGAGCACAAGGTTTGGTGCAAAGGAAGCCTGAAGAGTATCAATTGATCTGTTAATATTTTTACCGATCTCCAATGCATTGGCTTGATCGTTTTGTCCATTTGGTTCAGGGCAGATGACCCATCCGGCATTACCCTGATCTCCAATTTTGAGTTCCAAACCGAAAGCATTTTTAAACCCAGGATAAGACGGGAGATAATCTAACTCTTGACGGTTAGGCTCAATCTGTTGTTCCGACCGCATCAGATACGATTGAAGTGCCTTCGCCTCTGCTTTCGGACACACAACTCCCATCCGGATTTCGCTGCTTAATCCTCGCATAGTAAGCGGAAAATCGAATGGCCGATTACTCAACAATCCTCTGACCGGATGTACGTTCTTGACGTTACCCGTTCCAGACCTATTGCAAAACACTAGTCTCGGTTCATCAATTTGAAGTCCTTTTTGTATAAGCAGTGGACGGATTTTTGTGTCGACATTAATACCACGTGCTCCTCTATCACTGGTGATCTCCGCAAAAGCGGGTGATCGACGAATTGAGAACCTGAACGGAGCGCCGCTCTTAAAAGGATATTCATAGATTCTCTCCGAGCGGTCAGTCGTCAAAAGCCTTTTCCGCCAGAAATTGACAGCTTGATTAAATTCCTTATTGTGTTGCCAGCCGAGAATCCGCAACTTCAAAGCATTGGACTTCAAAGTAGGTACGGTATCTCCTGAAATGGTCAGCACTTTGATTGAGGGCTTAAGTATGAGAAATGACCGTCCGTCAATCTGACGAAGGGTTAAATGAACCGACTCAAAAATTCGAAACAATTCGCCCTCTAACGACTCGTCATGAACCGTGTCCTCAGCCCATAATTCACGTGATCCATCCGAACGAAGTCCGGTGGCCAGAACTATGGAGTGAACCAACGCCTCACGCATTAAACAGGTGATAGCGCCATCTTCAAACCGAAGGCTTCCCTCCGGAAGAGGCGTAGGCCGAGGAATATCTTTGATATTGTTCCCAAAACAGGCTCGCACATCCTCAATTGTCCCAAGGGCAAAGATCTTCCCTTTAAACGGCACCGCCGTCACAGTCTTTTCCGCTGTTTGCTCTCGCACCCACGTCCAAACCTTTTCCTTCGGCCAATTTTTTAGCTCAAAGGCTATCGGCTCCGATGGGCATTCAATTTCAAAAGCATTACTTTTAAGGACCGTTATTGGAGTGGAAGTAGTGATTCGGAAGGCAGGCCGTGATGTGCCTAGACTCCCACTATTCTGTGCGATTAGTCGTGTTGCTTGAGCTTGAGTATCTCCGTCAAGGCAATGGAGCGCGAGTCGAATCATGACGTCATCGAATCCTTGTGTTGGGATGATATATGCCTCACGTCCACAAGCGCGAGCATTAGAAATCAAATCAAGAACAGATTTAGGCACATTATCCGAATCCTGAACGCACCAGAACAAAGGACTAGACCCCTTCTGTTCTAGGGCACAACATAATGCCACCATTATCGACTCATCTCGTCCGCTGTATCCTGAGATAATAACAGGGGAGCTTCGCACTACTTCAATTAATGCGAGTTCAAGATCCTGCTCCTGTCGTTTTATCTCTTCGCTTGTGTTCTTTAAATGATCATAGCGATAATCGCCATGTAAGGACACAATGAGCAACTCACCGGCTCTAGTGGGCCTCACTATGCGATGAGCAGAGTCCAGACCAATCTCAACCGGCACAACATTCGATGCCGAAGCCGATCGGCTTGCTAGCTGATCGAAATTAGTGGTCCATATAGATTTTATCAGTGATTTAGATGCTAAGAGGGCAAGGAGTTTATAACCTATATGTGGTACCGACGCGCGAACTTTCTCTTGAAAAAAGGATCGTCGACTTTCTGCAATCGGAAAACAAGCCTCGATATAGACACTGTATTCTTCAGGTGCGCCATTAGGCGGATAGATCCCTTGCCGATTTAGCCAACGCTGTATACGGTCCCGGACGCTGACAAGAGACAACTCTGCAAATTGGGGTTCAAGGCCGAGGTTGTTCGTTAGGAAAATATTCCGTTTCCATTCCCAGATACACATTTGAGCCGAAGGCATTCCCGACGTTATTGAAGCGCCAGCACCGAGGAAAAGCGCATGTGGAACATTACGACTTGCTCCTACAGCACGGATAAAAGCATCCAATGGGAGGACAAAATTGGTCATTAGATTTATTCCTTGCTACCAACCAACATCATAGCGTCTGCTGCTGTTTGCGACAGCATGAGCTTGAGTTGCTGCGGGGCTATGTTAGCTTCGCTGAGCTTTCGAGCGGTGGCGGTTCTCCACTTCAAATTGCCAGGCCCAGGAAAATCTCGGCGAATTTCCCTCAAAACACGGAGTGCATTTTGTGCCCACGAACGGAATTCAACCAAATTCCAGTAGCGCACTTTCTTCAGCGATGGAATTGCACCCTTTGTAGCACGTGTGCAAGGAGTGACGAGCACAGAGATGACTTCGGCAGACTGACATTCCGGCAAATTTATCATTATCCAGTCTGGATGTGAAGCCGCCTGACGGGCTTTAGTAACAGAAAATACAGTTTCGGGATTTCCCTCGGCATGGTCTTCGAATACGAAACAAAGTGAATCGTCTGCAATCCACCAAGGGTCAGGCGCTCCATCTTCTGAGGAATTTCCAGTAGAGTAACCAAGCAACCGCCCCAACCGTTCTCGACCGTTCTCAAAAAGCCTGCCATCTGAATTCTGTAACAGGGCGTTGAGAATCGCGCTTTCTTCAGATGCATATCTTCGATCATGTATTGTGCCCATATTCTCTAATATGGATTCCAATCTCTCAATCATCGTCACTAGCTGTGTATTGATCACGATGGAGGAAGAATTAGCATCAGCGCTGTCTGCTTGTAACCCTATTAGCCAGCGTAGTACGGGAGCTGCGGCCTGAGCCTTACGGAAGTAATCCTTAGCGATTTCATTGTCTTGAAGTTGACCATTCTGGCACGCTAGCCACGCTGCCGAACCGGCCAGATACAACCAAAGAGCACGATATCCCCGAAGATCTTCATGTGTAAGTTTGCTTATTACCACCCGACATTGCTCAAGAGCTGTAATGAAATCAGCATTCCAAAGTGCATATTGGTAGGCCAACTCCGGAATCACTGAATCCGCCAGTTCTCTGGTAGCAGGGAGCGTGTGTTGTGTTAATCCGTTTCTGAGTGCTACGATTGCGTTATCTGCTTGCTCCCAATCACCGTCCTGCCCCCAAAAATGCTTAAGTTGATCAAGCATATCATCGATTGAGTCGGTCTTTGACTGGTCGATACCAAACTCGAGTTCAGCCTGAATCTCGGGATGAAAAAACCGTCTTCTGGATTTATCGAGTAAATACTTATTTAGATTTTCACCTAAGATCACAACAGCGGCATAATCGTTTGGTGAACGAGTACAGCGGCCGAACCCTTGGACAAGACGAGTTAGGATTCGATCTTCTAACAGTAGCTGAGCAGTTACCCGAAGAACGAAAAAACGCTCCTGAAGATTTGCGCCACCTGGGAGCCCGTCAGCCAAAAGAAGCCTACAATCGTCATCAACAAGGTCAATACCATCGTAGCGGTTTGCAATCACAGCGACGGCGTTCTTGCTTTGCACGAAAGGCTCCTTTGATTCCTCAATCTGAGTAGCATCAAATGTAGTGCAGGAAAGACTGCTCTTGATAAGTGCCCTGACCTTCTCGGCAGAGCGCTCGTCGGGTACGAGGTATAGAGCCCGGCATGCCAGGTCAATCGCTTTTAATGCGAAACCTTCGGCTTCACTGTCATCAAAAGAACGTCGAGGAAAGACGAAAAATCGTCTGCCAATACCCTGCTTATCCCAACCTACTGGAACCGGGATTGTGTGTATTGGTTGACGACCCGTGACTCGTTCAAGGTCGCCGCCTGCTCCGAGTGTTGCCGACATGTAAAGACGTTGCTTCGCTCCGGAAAACGGTAAGTGATTATTTGAAGGAGGGATTAATGGTCGAATGAGAATTGCTTGTCTTGAGACGTAAAGATGACAAGCCGACAGCGAATCTCGTAACAACCTCCATGGATATTTCAGTTCGGATTGCTGGGTATACTCATCGAGTAAGGGAATAACTTCATCCACAACGCTTTGGAACACTGGAGTTGGCAATTTCTCGACCCACTGCTGATCTTCAGGTCCGCTAGATCTAGCAGATAGCCGGGATTTATCGTAGCTAGGCAGCAAACGCATTATTATGCTCATCAGTGCCGCAAATGTTGATTCATGATTCGCGTTCGACTTTTCGATCAGCAAAGACCAAAAAGCCGAAATGTAATTTTCCGCCGAATGGGCATCATCGAGGATGATTAAGTTTGGATCAGAAAAGAAAGGGTTAATGTTGAACAGACTGCTATAACTGGTCACCGCAACTATTTCAGCGCTCTGCCAATCAGCAGATTTCCTGGCGTCATAGTTCTTCTTGTATCCCGTGAATGCATGGACATCAAGGCCATATTTCTGGTTGGCCTGGTGAGCAACTTGGTTTACAAGTTGTCTTGTCGGGCATAGGTACACTACACGTTCGCCATATTTTCTGCGCCGCCATTCTGCGATGAGCAATCCTACGAGCGTCTTTCCGCTGCCAGTTGGTAGCTGCAAGGCGATGTCCGGATATTTGGTATGTACCAGCACATAACTACGCAGAAGATCTGCTTGGTGCGATAGAAGACCAGGAATCGTGCGCTTTCGTAGATCACGAAATAACGCTTCTGGATCATCAGGACAAATTGTTGTACTTTCCGGTAATTTGAACGGCATTTAGCACCTCCCGGCAGCAGCAACGTATGATAATACCGTATTCATTATTCCCACACATCACTGGGCCAAACGGCTTATTTCAGGCTTGATTTCGATGAACCCGTCTGTTTTAGTTAAAGGCGGCGAATTGATTTCCTAATTGAATATTACGGTCTCAGGCTTCACGGTAGGACTAACCTGTTCTGGGCTCAAACCAGGGTGAACGTAGGCCGCAAAGTATTTTATGGCCCATTCTTAACATAGGTCAATATCGAATATGTATCAGAACGGTCTGTCAATACAGACTGAGTGCGAGAACCTTTGATGCGGAAAAGCGTTGAGTACATAAGAGCGATATCTTAATGTGAGGAGTTTGAGGTGGTAAGCTGTGCAGCGACCTCGGCAATTAACCGTCTTCGCACCACAACATTTGGCATTTCTCTCTCGCCGTTATTCATCTTTGCCGCTTCTGGCGAAGAGTTCACTGCCCGCTCAAGCAGCGATGCATAATGGGCTGGATCAAGTCCAAGAGCAACGAGCGTCGCCGTAGCTACGACATCACAGAACAATTCCAATTCCCGCATTTTTGCAAGATCGTGTTTCTGCAAAGCTTCAAAGTGTTCTGAGGCAACGTATTCGTGAGCTAATTCGTGAGCAACTGTGCCCAATAGGGACGATTCATCGTCGCCAATCAAATCGAGCATCGTAGTGCTTAACGCTACAAATGCTCCAGGCTTGTTCATGGCAACTGGATAGGGATAACGGAAAACATAGAGATCAACTACTTGGATACGCCGGTGGAGTGCCAAAGCAGGGCGGATCTTCTGTCTGAGTTTCTGAAGCAACGCTGGATCACGGACGCCGGTTTCTCCAGTGAGGATTGACATATTGCGCATCAGAAACTGTTTATCACTGTCTTTGACGGGTGCTGGTCTGATTTGATCGAGGTAGATAAAGATGCCGTCAACAGTGCGACCGGCAAATGGCGCAAGGACATGTTTAATCGCTGCGTCATCTGCCGTGTCCTTGGGCTGCACTGGATAGGGGATTTGCAGGAACAGGAGCGCTGTCAGTAGAAGACAAAAGCAATGATGTAAATGCGCCTTCAGGTCCTGCATCGCGCTGGCCTTATGCTATGATCTGCAAAAATGATCGATCCGGCTGGCAAGCTTGCACGGTAAGTTCTGCCTGCTCATGGCGGCGGACCGATTCAACAAACAATATCGTCGCCTAAATAGGCGAAGAAAGCAACTGAAATATCTACGAAGCGTTAAGCACATAGAAAGTCCCTCAGGAGGTCCTGATGGGACGTAAAGTAAGACCGCAACCGGATCGCTTGGCTATAAAGCTGAAACAAATACGCGAGAGCCTTGAATTAAGCCAGCCTCAGATGGCAGCACAGCTGACGACCGAAAAATCACCGGTTCATAATGCTCATATAAGTCACTTTGAAAAAGGTACACGGCAACCTTCGTATATTACTTTGTTAAAGTACGCCAGGCTTGCGAAGGTAAACGCAGAGGTGCTCATTGATGATGAGGTTGACCTGCCAAAGCATCTGCTGCACAGAAAATAGAACTGAACAGCAATTGAATAAAAGCGATTCTATTCGCGGGGAACTTTCTTTTTCTTTGTAATTCTTACCGGTAATTCTTGTTCATCATCAGCGAGTATCTCCAGAGAAATGTGTGCCAAGCGAGCATACCTCAGCAAATCCAGAATTGAAGGCTCTTGCTTCCCGTTTTCAAAGTAGCTAATGATGTGATAGCTACTTTTCTCTTCAAGACCGAGGGCTCTCCACATTTGCGTCTGCGAAAATCCAAGCGCTTGTCTGATCGTCAGCAGTTTTTCGGCGAGCTTCTCGGGCCGCTCTCGCTGTTTACGCCCCATCAGACACCTCCTGGTCAGAGGCATCTTTTTGCTTGTCGTTATGGATATTTCTCCATAGAATGTGGGTTCTTAATTGATCTGCCAAAAAGAGACGCAGGCAGGACGTGTTCAACACGTGGCCAATCCTGGCGGATCGATCATTGCAGCGAAGAATAACAGAATACCTGAGATAAAGAGAAGGCGGCTGTCAGGACTGGACCTCCGCATTCATTCTTACGCAGGGATTTAAGTACAGCGGTTCACGAACGAATTGAGGAGTTTTATGAAGCAGTGGCCTTGTCTAAACGCTATTGTGATGCTTTTAATCGCCTTATCACTCACCTCGTGCTCTGGTTCAAAAGAGGTTGCCAAGGCTAAAGAGTTTCTTGATGCCGGAATGTTTGATCAGGCTGCAATTCTGCTCAAGCAAGAGATTCAAACCAATCCGAAAAATGCGGAAGCTCACATGCTGCTGGGGGTAACCTATCTTGGCTTGGGCCAATCAAGTGCTGCTGATCAGGAGTTCAACACAGCCTTCGTTCTCGATGAAGGATTAAAACCCGCTGCCAGCAAGCGCTGTTATGACATTGCCAAATATCTGATGAAGACGAAACAAGTCGATGCCTATGCGGCCTTGATGAAGGCAAAGACGTTCAATCCGTCATTGGATAATGATGGGGAGTTCTTTTTTGCCGCCTATGTCCAAGCCGAATACGGGTTGTCAAATAAAGTTGACGGAGCCAAACGGTATCTCACACTTTACCCTTCAGGACCTCATGCCGCCGAGGCAAGTTATACAATGGCTGATGCCACATATGAACTTCGACAGAAACAGCAAGCGCGAGACTACTTTCGTCAAACTGCAGCGCAATTTCCTGGAACAGAGTGGGGGAATAAGGCCAACGAACGACTCGCCAATTGGACACACGAGGTGCAAATTCGGGTGACTGACGCTGACGATGTCGCACGCTGCTTCCTCAACGGAACGATGATCACGGAAACAAAATGGGGCGATCCCAATAACGGAAGTCATCAAGGTGTCGGCCAATGGATCGACGTTTCGAATCAAATCCTGAAGGGAAAAGAAAATCTCTTTCAATTTACGCTGTGGAACGCATCGATTCCTGGCGGGTGGAGCGGCACATTTCAGGTGATGGAGGATGGGAAGCTCATTTATTCAAAGCACGTGGGGCAAACCCAGTTTGACTCGGAAGGCATGAAGTTTGACGAAATCTTTAGATACACGCCGAATTGATGTAGTCCGGCCGAAGGATGATGTCAGCGGCTCTTCGTTGAGCAATTTTGATGTATTGAGGATTAAGTTCGATTCCCACAAAGCGCCGTTCGAGTCGCAGAGCCTCAACCGCTGTTGTGCCACTGCCCATAAACGGATCCAAGACAATCCCATCCTTCGGACAGCCGACCACAATAGGCGTTTCAATCAAAGATGCTGGATATACAGCAAAATGCGCCTCTTTGAACGGTTGCGTCGGAATCCGCCACACACAGCGTTTATTCCTTCCAAAAGGATTCACTTTAGTACCATCACCGCGAGCCCTGGACCTGTGCATTCCTTGCACCGTTTGGCCGGGTACGTGCAAGTTTTTGTGGTTGTTCGAAACTCCGCGATTCATTCGTGCAATTGATTGCGCTTGGTATGGCTCTCGGACTGCATCTTGATCAAAATAATAGCGCTTGCCTTTGACGAAAAATAATAACTTTTCGAAATCGACCGTAAACCGGTCTCGGACACTTGCCGGTAGCGCATTCGGCTTATGCCAAATGATTTCGTTGCGCAGAATCCAGCCACGCGCTGTCATTTCCAAAGCAAACCGGGACGGCAATTGAAGGAGGCATTTTGGAGGAAGCGATGTTGTAGCACTCGGCCGAATCGCTTCCCGCTTTCGTGCACCTGAAGCGTGTCCATAGCGCGGACTGAAATTTTTGTTCCTGTTTCGACCGCTGGCATACGTGTCGCCTAAATTCACCCAGCAGGTACCGGAAGGCTTCAGGACTCTTCGAATTTCATCAAAGACTTTGCAAAGGTTTTCGATATATTCTTCAAATGTCGGTTCGAGTCCTAATTGCCCAGCAACCCCATAATCACGCAGCCGCCAGTAAGGTGGACTCGTAACCACGCAGTCAATCGAGTCACTTGGGAATTGCCGTAAGACCTCGGAAGCATCCCCGCACATAATACGATTGATCGATTGTTGAAAATCAAGAGGCATTGAGAGGAATGGGTTACTTGCGAAGTGATGACAGACGTATTCAGTGGCAGATGTGACTATGAACTTTCCGACTGGATATCAATACCGTAGCAGTGGGGTATAGAAAATATAAGTGAGGAAAATTTGCCGGATGCGGCAAATTTTCCTCACTATTCAGATTCTGTCTGCTTGTTATGCTGCCCTCAGTTCACCTGGAGCTTTGATTCCAAAGCTTCCAATCACATTCATAGGAGGAATAAATGGTATGCCTCACATTGAGGTATCGATTACGTATGTCACGCACCTGACGAGCCAAGAATTTCGTCTCATCGGACTTGCTTTGTCGGCAGCGGCCAAGGAACAACCGATCACCAGCTCTGATGACCGCGAAGCAATGGCTGGCCTCAACAAGCGATTGCAGGAACTACGCCTCAATCGATTGAAGGAAGTCCACGCTACGGCAGAAACAGTGGTCAATAGAATTGCTGAGGAGGCGCAATGAACGTTGAAAGGAGGAATAACGATATGGCTCAAGCTGTGCTTATCGCCCAGCGCGGCACTTCGAAGATCACCCGGGAGGAGCTGAAGGATATTTCGGCACCCACTCCCACGGCAACTCATCGGCCAATCCCGCATGATGAGGTTGTGGGCTTACTCATCGAAACGCTTTCGTTTCGCCATATTCACGTCAAGCACGATGAATATGCAGTCTCGCCGAACGGCATGAAGCTCTTTGGCATTATGACCCTTGCAGTAGAATCCAGTGGCGTCAACTTCGCCATTGGCCTCAGGCATGGAAATGATAAAAGCATGCGGCTAGCGCTCACTGCAGGATACCGTGTTTTAGTTTGTGCAAACATGGCGTTCCACGGCGATTTCCTGCCGATCCAGCACAAACACACGCCAGGACTTGAACTCTCCCAGGCAATCTCAGTCGGAGTGGATAAGATTCAGCGGAACTTCGCTTCGCTTGAACACCAGATCGCTGCTTGGCAGCGGCGAGGGCTCTACGATTCGCAGGCCAAGCTCATCATCTATCAGGCATTCATCCAGTCTGACTTCCCCAAGCAACTGATGAACACGGTCCACGACTACTACTTCAATCCGCACTATGAGGAGTTTTCGGGCCGAAATCTCTGGTCACTGTCTAATGCCTTTACCTCAGCCTTTAAGGACCTCAGTCCTGTTGCCCAGTTCCGAATGACGTCCCGCCTTGCCGGTTTCTTGCCGCAATTCAGCTAGATGATAGCGCCACATTAGAAACCCGCCAGTTTGATCACCGTCGCACCAGTGTAGGGCAGTTCTATAGGATTCGTGTGGCCCAAATGTCACCCGGCCTAAAAACTGCCCCGAAACCGCAATTTCTTTTATACACCATACCAAGCAAAGGAGAGTATCGCATGAGTTCCCAGTTACGAAAGAAACGGACGGAACGAAAGGACACGTACTTGTCTGTTGTCAAAACAGATGAAGGATACCGAGTGAGATTGCCTTTTGATCCGGCAAAGAGTTATCTCGTCACCATTGATCACGGTCGACTGCACTGCACGTGTTCTGATTTTCAAGTCAAAAGAGCTGATCCAAACTATTCCTGTAGGCATATTGCCGCAGTGATTGAATTCGACAGCGAAAAAACCGAGCCTCAAGGCCCAGATGATGAATACGACTACGCCGAAACCACGGTTGAGATTGATGATGAAGCGACTGACGCCTGGTACGAAGAACAAGCCATTGAACGCGATGAGGCCGAAGCAGCAGCAGAAGCCACCGAGTTTTGCCCACCATCAAAGTACGGCCCGGAATCCATTACAGTAATTCCTAGATCCCGCATGCTCATTAAGCGTAGTCTCAGTCCTGATGGCCGGATTGATTCTGTGTCAGTCGAACTTGATTTCCCCGTTGATCCAGAGCGAACCGATGACATCAAATCCAAGGCTGCATCTGCCCTCGAACTACAAACCACCATCATTCGCGAGTTCCTGGATATTGGTCCGCCACCGGCTCAACCCGTAAGTCAGAAAGATAATGGAAAGGGACTTAAACCAGTACCGCCCGCACAAGGTCCGGTCTTCCAGCAAGCCCTCCTGAAAGATATTGGTTCGACGGAAAGTAAGTGGGGGAGGCGATGTTTCATCAATGTGGAAGTCGCGGGCAAAGTCATCAAACTCTTTGGCACAGAAAAGCAGCTCTCCGCCCGGATTGCTGATGCTGGCTACGCTGTGCCGGTATCGCAAATTACGGAAGGGAAGATCCTTAATATTCCTTGTCTTGTGACCACGAAACCCAGTTCTGATGGCCGGTATATCAATGTCGAGCAAGTCTTTGAGGCAGACCGACCAAAGAAAGCAAGTTAGTCTTGAGTCCTGCCAGCGTTGCTACATTTGTTTCATTTAATCACCGAACACAAAAGATAGAACCAGTAATGATTCTGGCCTAAGCGGCCGGAGTGTTCCTCAGTGACAACTCATGGGGCAACCTGTTCTTACAGTTCTTGCCCCCTTTTCTCATACAATTAGAAATCACGATCATTTCAATGTTTGAAGTTCACAGGTTTTAAACCCACAGTGATACACCATGACCCCTCCCACCACTAATCCCAGCACAATTGCATATTTTGGCGAAACCAACTATCGCGGCCGGCAAACACGGTTCGGTATTCGGCAGTCCGACAGGATGGGACATATTCACATCATCGGCAAAACCGGCACTGGCAAATCAACGCTGCTTGAAACCCTCATGAGACAGGACATTGAATCCGGACAGGGCATGGCTCTGCTCGATCCCCACGGCGATCTGGTCGAAAAAATCGAAAGCGTCATTCCGGCACATCGGAAAGCCGACCTGATCTATTTCAATGTGCCTGATCCATCCAATACGCTTGGCTTCAACCCGCTGGAACAGATTGCGCCGTTAAAACGGCCACTTGCCGCTTCAGGACTTTTAGAAGTGTTCAAAAAGCTCTGGATTGATAGCTGGGGACCACGGTTGGAACATATCCTACGCAATGCTTTATTTGCCTTACTCGATCAACCGGAGTCAACGCTTGCCGACATACTGCGGATATTTGATGACAACAGCTTCAGAAAACAAGTTGCGAAAAACAGCCAAAACGCTCGGGTTCGCGATTTTTGGCTCAAGGAATATGAAGGCTACCCGGCCCGTTTCCGGGCTGAGGCAATTGCTCCAATACAAAACAAAGTGGGAGCGTTCCTGGCAGACCCGATACTGCACCGGATTTTGACTCAACGAAAAAGCTCCTTTTATTTACGTCGCGTCATGGACGAAGGAAAAATATTGCTCGTCAACCTTTCGAAAGGAAAGATCGGTGAAGATACCGCGTCACTTCTCGGTGCAATGATTGTTTCGAGAATAGGTCTTGCCGCATTGAGCAGGGCTGATATCGCCGAAGATAATCGCACACCATTTTTCCTGTACCTGGATGAGTTTCAAAGCTTCACCACGCTCAGTATCGTAAGCATGCTTTCGGAACTGAGAAAATACAGAGTAGGGATTACGCTTGCGCACCAGCATCTGGCTCAACTTGATTTGCCGGTGCGTGATGCAATTCTTGGTAATGTCGGAACTATTATTTCCTTTCGGCTTGGCGTGGCTGATGCCGAAGTTTTGGCCAAAGAATTCCAACCAGAATTCTCTGAAATTGATTTGATGAATCTACCAAATCATCAGATTTACTTGAAACTGTTGATCAAAGGAATGGTTTCCAAGCCATTTAGCGCTGCAACGCTTCGGTTGCATCCCTGAAAGCTCGATGCCGATGTGATGTATACTCCAAATTATGGTTAGGTGCGGAGAAAAGCTTGAAGTGCCACCCGCGCAGACAAGTGATGGCACAATAAAGATCAAAGGCACGAGAATAAACCTTGGATCAATCATATATCGCCTCAAGAAGGGCGGCAGCCCTGCGGAAATCTTGGAGGGATTCCCCTACTTTCAGTTTTGAACAAATATACGGCGCAATCTATTATTAGCTTAAGCACGCAGACATAGGGAAAGCGAGCTAACTCACACGTTTTTACGCGGGTAAAATCTTGCCTCCTTTACGCGATTGATAAAAGTTACTGTACTTCGTTTATAAGTACAGTACTTTTTATCCACGGGCGTTTTATTGCAGGAACTCGTGCGACGCTTCAACATTAAATGTTTGTCAGAAGAACCAAAGACGGATGCCGTTTTCGCAATACACCGATTAAATGTTCTTTTGTAATATGAGTGTAACGTTGTGTTGTGGCAATTGAAGAATGCCCTAGAAATTCTTGTACAATTCGTATGTCAGCGCCATTGCGGAGCAACAATGTTGCTACTGTATGCCTCAACATGTGGGGAGTAATAGTCCTTTCAATTCCGGCGTCCTTACGTAGTTGAGCGATAACGTTGGCTATACCTTGTGTCGAAAGCCTGTCGCCTGATGCGTTCAAAAATAAAGCTAAGCTTTCTGTTTGGATTTGTCGCCGAATTTCGGCGTGTCTCTTTTGTATTTTCAAAGTCTCCTTGTCAACAGCAAAGGCTAATCTGTCTCTCCCCCCTTTTCCTTTAACTTTGAAAGCGGCCTCATCGATAAGAAAGTCTGGAAGGTTGAGCGCAGAAACCTCTCCGACCCGCATACCGGTCGCGAAAAGAAGGTCCACAAGAGCTAAATTTCTAAGTGTTCGGTAAGAGAGGGAGGCCGCTTGGAGCGCTTGAGGGACTTTACAGTTGTTGACCATAATCGACTCGCTTTTCCGAGCCTGCATAAGCAAAGATCTCATCTCGTTTTCGGTCAATGTTCGTGGAAGTTGCAATATGCGTCCGAAACTAATTTTGACTCGCCAAAAAGGAGATTCAGATAAAATCCCTTTTCTCACCCAATATGAGCAAAATACCTTCAGAACCACTATCTTTCTCCTCATTGAGGCTGGCGAATAGCCCTCTTGCCTTAGGTGAGAGGCCCATTGCTCAATAAGTGATCCGTTCAGAGAAAAAATGTCCGTATCATTTCCGGCGAAAACTTGAAACTGGTCTAAATCTGACCGGTATGCGTTTTTCGTTTTCCATCCACGGTCATGAGTTGAGAAATAGCCTTCGAGAAAATCCAGAATTGCTTGTCTGAGCAACATAGTGCAGATTACCCCCAATACACAGGAAGGAACCCAACCCACACTGTTGTCGCTCGTTGGAGCGATCTGGGGACCCAACTATGTTTCTTAAATTTTGGATATGACAGATGCGAAATGGGCTAATGCAAAGAAAACGAAGTTTAACGACGAAAAATGCCAGTTTCAAGCTGGATTAAGGTCGTAAAATATCGCGATACAATTTCAGCAAGTTATGAAAGCGCCATGGAGATGGAAGAAGAGCATTCAGACGAGTTCTGCAAAACTTGATTGGTACTTTTTAGCATGGTCAATTTATAGCTTAATCAATTGCGGAGAAGCACGTACAGAACTCTTCAGGACGATTTGATTAATAGAACCTGCGTGTTTTGCATCGGTTGAAGCTTTTCCTGTTTTCCAATTATAAACTCATCGAATGCACACCACACCCCTTCGCAATGCCCGTAATCATGTGAAAGGATTCTCCCGCCGGGCAACATTCTGGGATAAAAAAACTCAAGGGCTTTTCGAGTCACCTTATAAAGATCAACATCAAGATGTACGAATGAGAACTTGAGGTTCTGAGCTGTAGCCGCAGTACCTGGAAAAATTCCTGGATAAAAGACGACGTCTGGATATTGGGAAAGTCGTTCCTTTACCTTGTTTTCATTTCCTGCAAACATTCCTTTCTCAAATCGCCGATCGCGTTCGCTGATCTCGTCGGGTAAACCTTCAAAAGTGTCGAAAAGGTGAAGTGGCGTTTTCTCTTTCGCCTCGCAAATTACCTTTGCGGATGTTCCGCGAAATACTCCAACTTCGGCGAATACACCACCATGATTGGTCATAATGCGAGCCTGCTGCCAGATGTTAAGGAGTTCTCCTGGATCAAAGAGAACGGGTTTTTTCCCGGAAAAGAAGCTTAAGAGGAGGGGCCCGTCTTCTTCTTCGTAAATATTCTTTATCAGATTAAAAGCGCTCTTCTCAAGTGGGTTGCGTTTATAATATCTAAGCTTCATCAATTCCAAACGCGATTCGATACGTTTTACTAGCATCCCTAATCGTGTATTTGCGAGTCGATCTATCTCTGCCATAAGTTTAAGTCGGTAATTCTAGGGCGTAAGTGTTCGTTTGAACTGACAGTGCAATGAAAGACCTTCGATATCTCCATCTCCCCCGTGACTAGTTCTGATATTCACTTGGCCATTAACTTATAAATACTCCTTGCTTATACAGGATTCAACCTGCCGAGAGCGCCAAGAGTATTCTGGTTGCATTGAAATTGATGTAAGAAGATAATAACTGTTATCTGAAAGGGATTGATTCAGTTACCTTTTTCTGTTTGGCCGGTTAGGGTTAGGATTTTTTATTCCAATCTGATCGAAATCTGTACGAAAAGGTTTTCAAGCTTTGTTTTATCGGCGAACAAGCGATAGGGTCTTTGCTCGAATCTGTACTT
The DNA here is from genome assembly GCA_035652355.1 of Blastocatellia bacterium. Taxonomy (GTDB): domain Bacteria; phylum Acidobacteriota; class Blastocatellia; order DASRDY01; family DASRDY01; genus DASRDY01. Next base: position 7,900 of record DASRDY010000170.1, on the reverse strand, counting down.
TGGATAACTAGGAGTTATGACGCCTCCACAAGCAAAACAAACGTGGTTCTGGCTTGCTCAGAGCCTAACGATTGCTAGGGTGGCGTTTGTCTTCGGCTTTGTCGTTCTCAGCCCGTTTCCCAGGTTGTGGCCTGCCACAGCATCGTTATATTTATGTGGGCTGCTTACTGATTTTTTTGACGGCCGAATTGCTCGCGCAAAAGGGGTAACCACACAGCTTGGCGGAGCGCTCGATGTCTTCGGAGACCGCTATTTTAGCGTTATTTCTTGCGTTTACGTCGGGTTTCGAGGAGTAAGTTTGATTCCACTAGCAATTATTATTCTGAGGGAGCTTTATTCGGTTGCTCTCCGGATGGTGCAGGTTAACGGTAAGGGTGTAATGCTGCAAAATAGAACAATTGGAGGCATCTTTCATACAATGATTGCCTTTGGAACCACGGGATTCATTATCCATCCAATGCAGGAACCAAGCATTTGGTTCTCTATACCTTTTTACATGATTGCATTCTTCTACCTAATCTATATGCCATATTCCATCTTTAAATCTCGCAAACGTATTTGCTCATCGGTCAAGGCAGATTTGGATAAAACTTCTTGAGCGTATTGGCTAGAGTAACGACAAAAGAGATCACAGCAGGTGAAACAGAAATCCCAAAAACACGAGAAACCCTTGCTAAATGCGGCCACTCTGGAACGTTATCAACTGTCGTGGAGATATCATTGAAATATCGTAAATATTCATGGGCATCGCGAAGGGCCTCTCCGTGAAGTGTTTCTGATACGATGTCTTCGTAATAGGACTGTTGCTTAAGATGAACTTCTCGCCTCGCTAATTTCTTTGCTTCCTTTAGAGCCGATCTAAGAACGAATGTAGGGATCACATAAAACACGGTAAGAATTGTTACCTGAATCAAAATTCCAAATGCGGTTGCAGTGTCGAAGGCACGATGAGTGTAAACAACACCAAAAAATGCCAAGCTAGAAACCAGCAAAGTTGAAACAGTCGGTGTCAAGATTAAATCGGCCAAAAACCCAAAGCCCCCGCACTTATCTTGGTGAAATACGATAAGTCGAACTTTCCTCTGCTTATTCAGGAACCTAATCACGTCAATATTGGTCCAAACAATCCCTGCGAAGATGTGTACGATAGCTGGAAGCAGCAGAGCATCTATATAGAACTTATAAACACGGGAGCCAAAATAGCCAAAAGGAAAATCTATCGAATCCCAAAAATCTAACGGGGCAAGCTTACCTGGGTAAAGGTTTTGAAATGTATTCCCAGCGAAACCCACAAATCCAATCAAAAACAAAAAAGCAAATAAAGATCTACTGACCGGAGTATTAAGCCCAATAAAGGCTATCATTGGATCAAAAACATTGCCGCGAAAGCTGAACACTTCCTTATCTTTGACCAGTTCTAGGTAGTGCTTACTTGATCTCGTTGCCGCTTTTAGCGTCCGGTAGATCGCAACCGGCATGATGAATTGAATGAGATACCATCCCCAAATACCGGGGTGCTGAAAGTAGCCATATCCATTTTGAATGATGAAGGAGTGGTCCAGCCAAGCGCAAAACGTAAGTACGATGATCGCGAACATCGTTATCACCGCGTTTTGAGCCCAAAACTTATTTAGGCCCATTGCACGGAGCAGACGATGTGGCGCGAATGCTGGATGACAATAAAGTACGCGTATATGCGACTTCACATCGATAACTCCTAGTTATCGATAGTCACGCAAAGGCGGATTGCTGATAATATTGTCGCTCTACAGGCACTCGGAGGTCTTTCAGGAAAAGCCCGGCGGACGTGACGAGGGACATGCATTGACGAGTTTCAATTCGCCTCAAAAGTTGGGATTAATCGCGCTTGGGTTCTGGCGCGTCTTGGAATTCGTTATCAACGTTTGTGGAAATGCGCTAATGTATACTGCGTATCATGATTAGTCTCCAAAAAATCTTGGACATCCCGCTGGAACAAACAAGTGATGGTACGATTAGGATAAAAGGTACCCGGATCAACCTTGAATCAGTCATATATAGTTTCAAGCAGGGCGACTGCCCCACGGAAATCCTGGAGTCCTTCCCGACTCTCAGTCTCAGCAATATATATGGTGCCATCTATTATTATCTCGAACACGTTGACTTGATTGAACAATACTTAAAGGATCAGGACGAGGAATCTCGCGAATTGAGACGAGTGTTTGAATCGCGGTCTTAAGATTACATAATTTCGCTTAGCTTAAACAATGGAACTTGGCTCGAGGACAACGCCCTTTTTGAAACCGGCTTGCTCATTTTATTGAGTAAAATTGCTCACTGCATTGAGTAATTTGTAAGACCAGTCAAACCATCTATCGCGAGTCGTATTCACCCCAAAGGGAGGCAGTCCAGTATGCGGCCGGCCAGCAATTTGACAAAATTTTTCGGATCCTCCAACATGGCCCATGACAGAAGCGCGATTGGATACTCATCTGTGGATCAAAAGTCGAAACCCGTATCGTTTCCCTCATAATTAAGCCAAGTTTCTCTTAAGGTCCCTCATCGCCACCAAATAATAAAGAATGGTCTGAGATCTTCAGTACGCTACTTATGTCAGTTCATTAAACAAACGTAATATGGACCCTCTACAAATAGAAAAAGCGCATAATAATGCGGGAAATTTCGGTGACAGGGACCTTTATGAGCGCCTAGAAACGCTTTGGACGATCAGTGAAGTCGCCACAATTCTAAAGGTGCCCAAAAGCTGGGTGTACGAACGTACACGTAAGCGCGGACCGGACAAACTGCCATTTATCAAGCTCGGCAAATACGTCCGTTTTGAATCAGAGGCGATCAAGAAATTCTTAGAAAAGCAGCGCAAATCGGCGCTGGGCATATAGACGATCATGTTTTCCGTAATTACAATTGTTCCACAAATGCACGAAGAGTCAGTGAGAGATGGAAAGGAAACTCTCGTGACTCGAAAATCGAAACGCCCGTATGGCACGGGCTATTTGAAGCAGGAAGGACAAAACTGGGTAATGCGCTGGCGAGAAACACAGATCGGAGCTGATGGTTCAAGAAAGCGAGTTCTGCGCTTTGAATCGCTCGGCCCCATCACTCGCAAAGAAGCGACCGCAATTCTAACGCAAAGAATCGCGATCACCAGCAGCGACCACAAAGTTATGCGATCTCGCTTAACGTTTGCTACATTGGCCCAGCAGTGGAAGGCCACCGTTCTTCCTATGTATAAACTCTCAACCCGGAAGTGCTATCTCCACATTCTGGATAAGCGATTGATTCCTCGGTTTGGGGAATTTGAGCTTTCAAAGATAACCAGGCAAGAAATTCAAGCATATATCGCCCAATTGACGAGCGAAGGTAATGCGCCCAAAAGCATCGACCATTATCACGATGTTTTAAGCGCAGTCCTTCGCACAGCAGTCAAATGGGGACATTTGCCTGAAAATATTGCCCGTGGAGTTGACCTTCCGCCACAACGTTCAGTTCGGCCGAAGTTTGCACTGACGCCGCAGCAAGCAGCGGCATTGCTCAATAAACTTCCGCCGCTTGCTAAAACAATGGTTGCGCTCGACCTGCTTACCGGTCTCAGGCGAGGAGAGATCTTCGCTCTGCGCTGGAAAGACATCGACTGGGAAGGCAAATACCTTAAGGTCGATGAAGCCGTCTATGATGGCAGCTTTGACACACCAAAGACTGAGGCTGGTAATCGTATGGTTCCGCTTTCCGACGCAGGCTTAACGCTGTTATCTGACTGGCAGAACAGTGTGTCAAGAACCGGCGCAGATGACCTTATTTTCTGCACCAGGACAGGGCAACCGATTTCTCCAAACAACCTGATTCGTCGCTGCCTTATGCAGGCCTGCGATGAGTTGGGACTGCCTCACGTCACATGGCTTACCTTCAGACGGACATATTCGTCGTGGTCACACGACAAAGGCGTGCCCGCCAAAGTGACGGCACAAATAATGGGGCATACGAACGTCGATGTGACGCTCAATATTTACACACAGGTAATGGACGATTCGCTGCGGAATGCCGCTGAGCGGGTCGGACAAGAATTGTTCAGTATTGTTCAGTCAGACGGCAAGGAGGCAGCATGAAACTCAAAAAGGGAGCTGTAAACTCCCTTAAATACGAGGTTTATTGGTGCGCCCGGCATGACTCGAACATGCGACCTTTTGGTTCGTAGCCAAACGCTCTATCCAACTGAGCTACGGGCGCAAACTCAATGACTTACAAGCAATCAACCTTAACAAAAATCCTGAAGCCAAACGTTCAGGAGGAGGTTGATTATGTTAGCAGAATTGGTTGAAAAGTTCATCCGCGAACGTCAGTTCATCAAGAATGTCTCTCCGCAAACCATCAGATTCTACAGAGCATCTTGGGCTGCTTGCTCTAAACACCTGACGGTCACCGAACCTAGCCAACTTAACAAGCAAGTCTTAAAAGAACTGGTAACCACGTGGCGGCTAAACGGTCAAAAGGCTGTCTCTGTAAACACGTACCTTTCGTTCCTCAACGCCTTCCTACGCTGGTTAAACGAAGAGGGGTTTATACCAGAGCTTTTACGGGTCGGCAAGTTGAAAGTTGACCAAACGGTCTACAAGGTTTTTTCGCAAGCTCACATCAAGGCAATTCTCAATTATCATCCCAAGGATTTCTTTGAACGAAGATTGCACACCTGCCTGTGTCTATTAATTGATTCTGGCTTAAGAATAGACGAATGCTTGAGCCTCAAGCTCTCTGACGTGGATATGGATCAACTCTATGTAACTGTAAAAGGGAAGGGCGGCAAATATCGAATCTCACCGTTCTCTTTAGAACTGCGGAAAATCCTCTGGCTGTACCTTCGTAAACGTAGCGACATAAAAAGCGAATATCTCTTTCCGACAACAACAGGCAATCAAGTATCCGTTCGCAATTTCGAGCGTGATATGAAAACGCTCTGTGAGCGAATCGGTATTGAAGGTGTGAGGGTCTCACCGCATACCCTGAGACATTCCTATGCAATTCATTACCTGGGTAATGGCGGGGATTTGTTTACGTTATCAAAGAACCTGGGACATTCGTCTATTTCGACAACGCAAATTTATCTTCGTTCGATGGGGATTGAACAGAGACAGGAAGCGCATAATAAATTTTCTCCGTTAGCGAAATGTCGTTAAGCGCATTCCATTTCTTTCCACCTCGGCGCAGGGAGTCTTTAATCATATGGCAGTTAAAACAACGAATCTCACACTTGGCTATCTCGTCAAAGATAGCCTTCAACCCCCATGACTCTTTAACCATTGTCGAGACCTCTTTAAGCTTCGTTCCCCGAACGTGGTCAAACGTCAATACAACCGGATTCGTGATTCCGCAATCAACACACGCTTTGTCTTTCAGGTACTCGTAAACGGCCAATTGATTGCGTATCTTCAACCGCTTATTTCGTTCCTTAAAAGCTGGCTTCGTTTTCTGATACCTGTCTCTGCCGTAGGCTGTTTGGCAACTCTTACAGGATGTTTGAAGACCATCTTTGCGTGAAGCGTGTTTAGCGAACTGATCTATTGGTTTGTTCTGCTGGCATTTGCCGCAAAACTTTGTCATGGGTTTAAATGATAATGATTATTTTCCTTGTGAGAGAGGGAGGAGTTTCATTTTTGAAATAGATATTTTAATAAGGCCTCTATAGCGAGGAGCAAAAATAGATTGAACAAAAAGCCTCTAATTTTGATTTCTCTCTCTTTCATACCTTCCTTTCTCCCTCAAGGAGGGCTTTGATGTCGTCTAGGGCTTGGTTATATACATTTCGCTCAACGGGAAATATCACCCGAGTTGCATTGTCTTCAGAAATCTTCATCCCCTCTAAAGCCTTTAGTAATTCCTGTTGGTATTGTTGCCGTGCATTCGCAACGGCTACCAAGACTCTCTGATCCTCCATAGATTCTTCAATTGCCTCCTTAATTTGATCCATCGTCGGTGGCTTTGGTGCATCTCCACAGCGTAAACATTGAAAGACGTGTCCTATTCGTTTGCAGGTCTCTGGGAAGGTTGCTTTCTCTCCTGGTTTTAATATTGTTCGTTTCATAGATGTGGCCGCCCATTACGGGACGGCTTCATAGGTCTTTTCAAAGATGTCCGGCTTGCAGGTATAGAATTCGCCTTGAATACCCTTAATAATCCAATCGTTTTTACGAGCGCCCATTTCACCTTCAAGTGTCACTATTCCGATGTAACATTCTTCTTGCGATGTGCCATCGCTCAAATTAGTTTCACCTATGAAATCAACACATTCTTGAAATGAGGTCTCGTTTAATTGAATCGCTTCGATGACGACGGGCTTCTTTCTAAATTTCACATATCAGCGTGGGTCGCTACCCTATTTAATTATTTTTCTAAATCCTTTAAAACGTCTTTCGCTGATTGGATCAGCCGTCTTAATTTGTAGGCAACGGTCGTATCAGGATTGGCAATCTTCGGTTCCATTGCTTTCTTGTAGAGGGTCAGGAATTGATGAATGTCGAGGACTGCATACACATCATCAAATTCTTTGGTGCGTGGGTCTCGTTGGATCAGAAGCCATTTATCGGGGTTGTGGAAACCGATTTTAGCCTGGGCCTTTGCTTGGTCAATGTTCTGCGTGAAATGCGGTGTAGCCTCGTTTTTAGCTTCTACAAGAAAATCTAATGACGAATATATGTCGCCTTTCTTTTTGCCGGAGCCTGAGCCTATTTCTCGTCGGGCGTTTGCATCTATGCCGTATGCTTCAAGCTGCTGACAAAACCATTTCTCAAGCCGCTTGCCTTTCTCTATGCTCGCTTTTGGTGTCATTGGTTGGTGGGATTAATTTGCAACTCATAGGAATGTTTAAGATGTTTTTTTCGGGAATGATGGCGGCGTAATTAGGCTTACCTGATTTGAGTTTTCCGACTGGCCGGATGTCGCTCCACGCGTGGGCGAATTGCTTGGCTTCCGAGAGCGGCATAAGGTAAACAACCTTGATTGGGTCTCCGCCACAGATAGCAAAATAATCGGCTTTTGAATGGTCTAATCCGTCGTGTTCGAATACAAAATTGCCTGTCTCCATCGCTCGGTAATCATGTTTCACTTCAACACGAAAATTCCTGTAGATTCCGTTCAACTGGCCGGTAACTTCCATATCGTAATCGGGCTGGTAACCCTGCGGAACGACATACACTTTAAAACCCCAACTTCGAAACATATCAGCAACGTATTCCTGTCCTATCTCACCGCGAAAACGGTCTAAATAAAATTGGAGGTCTGGGGCTTTTTTCATTTGCTTATTACCCCCGGCAATTATGAGCAGACCGGACTCCACCACCGAAGTGATGATGAAACCCACAATTGCTCAGGGCTAAAAAACAAGCGATTCCTCTCCGTAATGCATCTGCTTCTCCCAGCCACAATGACAAACGGTGATTTGGTGTTTGTAACAGAATGCTTCTCGGATAACTGAGACTTGGGATTCAAAATAGATCAGGCGCTTTTTAGATTTTAAAGGGCCGCATTTAAGAGAGTCGTGAAAATGAGGGGATTCGGCTTTAAGGTTATCGACGCGTAATCGATGTTCTTCCTCTGGTGTGAGGTTCATTTTGTGTTTGTTTGAATGCTTCGCTCTACGCTGCTGGCAAATCGAGGCGAGACGAGGGCCTCCTAGCTTTGGCCAAGCATTTGAGCATCTTGATTACAAATGCCAGCAACGCAGAGAGAACGATTACATATTCATCATAACAGGCCAGCATATCGCGTCAAATGGCTTAAATAAGCGGCGGCCGGATATTTATCAACAGGTATGCTTAATATTTTATTCATCTGGGTCTGTTAAGGTAGGAGTGTCATTAACAAAGAAACGTATGCGTATATATCCTTAATGTTGCGAGAAAGTAATATTCCT
>DASRDY010000169.1:0-5369 GCA_035652355.1 Blastocatellia bacterium | reverse complement strand
TTACAATCTGCCAAAGGCGCATCAGTTTGTTAAAACCAGACCAGGAATCACACTCCGCAGCAGTTATGTTTCGTTTCTCGTTAAATTATTCTGCACACTGCCACAGGAATCGGTTCAGAAATGACGGACGAACAGTTACAGCTGGAATCAGTGACGTGCGGTGTTTGCGGGTCCGACGACTGGACTCCTTTCGCTTCAGGCAAGGATTACGAATACCACACTTCTGAAGACGAGTTCCGCATGGTGGAATGCAAAGCTTGCCGGAATGTTTATTTGAATCCAAGGCCAGCAGCGACCGAATTATCGCGCATATATCCGAACAACTATTACGCATACAACTATGACACAGCGGTACATCCGATAGCGCGAAAAGCTAAAGATTTCCTGGATCGCATGAAGGTAAACGCGTGGCTCAAATACACGTCAGAATCCAGGCCATGTTTTTTAGATGTCGGCTGCGGCAACGGTCGTTATTTGAAAATGCTGCACAGCATGGGTGTTCCAAAGGAGCAGCTATTTGGAGTCGAGATGAGCCACGACTCAATCAACGCGCTAAAGGCTGAGGGTTATCAAGCTTATTATGGAAGAATTGAGGATGTAGCGGCACAGCTTCCGCGCGGCAAATTCGATCTGATCGTTTTATTGCAGGTTCTGGAGCACGTAGAATCGCCAAAAGCAGTTATGGAATCGTTGTCCGGCCTATTAAATAAGGGTGGCGTCCTGATAATCGAAACTCCTAACACGCGCAGTCTTGATGTACGCCTGTTTCGAGAAGGTTATTGGGGAGGGTATCACTTTCCCAGACACTGGAATCTTTTTGATCGCGAGACGCTGGCGAGACTTACTAACGAGCAACACCTGGATGTGAAAGGCGTTAGCTTTCTTCCGTCACATTCGTTCTGGATTTTTTCGTGCCATCATTTAATCGAAGATCGATGGGGAATGACGCGACTGGCGCGGTTTTTCAATCCGCTGAGAAATCTTGCGCTGCTTAGTCTCTTTACTACTTTCGATATTTTGCGGGCGCGTCTTGGCTTTCAAACGTCGAATATACAGCTTGTCGCGACGAGGTCATGAATTTGTGGTCTTGGTTTGAACGTGAGGGAATATGAAGTACGCAGGAACAGAAGCGAGACACGACAGTGCCACGAGTAATTCCAGACGATCTACCGTCTGGACGACCCTTGGCATCGGCTTGATTGTGTTTTCGATTTACGTACTTTCAGGACCGGGCCGCATAGACATCATCGACGGGCAGCTTCGCTATGAAGTTTCGGCTAACCTGGTGCAGAACGGTCGTCCTGAGCTTCGAGATAAGTTTATAACCTCAAACGCGATGCTGGCAGTGCGTGGCAAAGATGGTGCGTTCTATTCGTTTTATTGTATAGCAGGCTCTGTTTTCGCCGCCCCGTTTGTATGGCTGGGCGGATTGCTTGGAAGCCCCGAAGGTGAGGGTCAAAGGTTCCTGTTCTCGCTCAGTTCCGGTCTCTTTGGAGCGCTGGCGGCCTGTGTCTTATACATATTTTACATTGACCTGGGAGTTTCAAAAAAACGAGCGCTCATGTGGTGCTTTGTCAGCGCGTTTGCGACATTACTGTGGCCGACTTCGACCTCGACATTTGATAATGCGCAACACTCGTTTTTTTCGCTGTTTGCCATCTATCTGGGTTACCGGAGCGCGATTAAGAAATCCATTGGTCTGTCGATTATCGCTGGAGTTGTGGCAGGTATATTGATCAACTACCAGGAATATTTTGTTTTGCTGATACCTGCGCTCGCCCTCTCCTGTCTTACATGGCAGGGGCGAAAAATAGATGACGATGATGCTGGAAAGAGCAGCGCTACCAAATCCAGAACAAAATCTTCGGGACTGGATTTTAACGACGTTGCCCGAGGCATTGGAAGTGTTGTATCGGCAATTCGTAAACTTGCATTCGGCGACGGCGAGTACGCAATGGCTCGTCGAAGGTATCTTGCCTATGCTTGCGGAGCCTGGTCGGGCGCGGTGGTGTTCTTCTTTTATAATTACATGCGTTTCGGCTCGATCTTCAATTCGGGCAAGTTCGACATCATAGCTCAGGGACATCCGGTATTTTTTGGGAGCTTCTTTATTGGTCTGCCGGGCCTGCTTGTCAGTCCCGGGAAAAGCATTTTCCTTTACAGTCCACCGATTATTCTGGGACTAATCGGAATCCGCCGGCTCTGGCGCGTTGCACCGCAGGTTGGTCTGAGCGTAGCAACGACCAGCTTTGTATTACTGATGTTCCTGTCAAAGATCTCTTTCTTTGGCGGAGACTGGTGCTGGGGTCCGCGGTACCTGGTTATTCTGCTGCCGTTGTGGGCGCTTGCTTTCCCGTTCCTTCCTAAAGGCAATATCGTTCGGGTTCTGGCGATAACAATCGTTGTGATTGGATTTGCGGTCCAGGTGATGGCGTTAAGTGTCGATCACTATCGCTTTTTCCTTGAGAACGATTTACCCGGACATTTCTGGGCTGATGAGCCAGGCTTTTATATGAGGAAAAGCGCTCTCTTCGCTCGAGCGGGAGAAATGATGTCGTTGTCGCAAGGTGTACCCAGGAGTGCATTGCAGTTTACTCAGACTCCTTACGAAGGGACTCTTACCTACTGCATCTTCGGGGTCAGACCGATCAATGGTCTCCGCCTGTCGCAATGGATAAAGCAGTATCAGGTGTTCTATCTGCCTCGGCCGTGGCCCTTGTGGATGCGAGAAATCGATCCGGAGCAAAGACCAATTAATCTGGAAGCCTGGGTTATCGCAATGATGCTGATGCTTGGAATTGGGGTTTACGCGACGGGTCGCGGGCTTCGCATCGGTGAGAAACAAAAGATTCCGGCGTTTATCGAGAGTCCGGCATCGGCGGTTCCTTGATGATATTAAACGCCAAAACGTAATCGTCGCTTGCGATATAATGGGCGATGTAGATTACTGGATGATTCGATATGAAACTTGCAGCAATTGCCACAAACACATTTCGCGAAACAGTCCGAGACAAGGTCCTGTACAACCTCGTCCTGTTTGCCGTGTTGCTGGTAGGGGCTTCCCTGCTGATAGGGCAACTCTCGATATCTCAGGACCAGAAGATAATCATGGATATGGGTCTAAGCTCCATGTTGTTGTTTGGAACCCTGATCGCCATTTTTATCGGAATCGGACTGGTCTATAAGGAGCTGGACAAGCGCACGGTATATAGCCTTCTTACAAAACCGATCAACCGCTACGAGTTCATACTGGGCAAATATTGCGGATTGGGATTAACCCTGCTGGTTAATTCGATTGTGATGGCGGTGAGCATCGCTCTGGCCTTGCTTTACCTGCAACGTGGATTTGATCGTCTTCAATGGGCGCTGGTACCGACGGCATATCTGATCTTTCTCGAACTGGCGGTAATAACCGCGATAGCTTTGCTGTTCTCAAGTTTTTCTTCGCCGGCACTCTCGGCAACGCTGACCTTTATGGTTTTTCTGGTCGGCAATTTCAGCGGCGATTTCCGTACCTATGCGGCAGCCAGTAATTCGGCGGTCACAAAGTCGGTGCTCTACGTTCTTTATTATCTGCTGCCAAATTTGAGCAACTTCAATTTCATTACGGTTGCTGCTCACGGTCAGGTTGTGCCTTTAAAACTTGTCATCAGCTCGACCATATACGCAATCATCTACTGTGCTGTTTTGCTATGTGCGGCAATTATGATTTTTGAGCGACGAGATTTTAAATAGATTTGATTCCTGAATTTTATGCGGCGGTCTAATTACATAATACCATTGATAATCATCGCGGGTCTTGCGACGCTGATTCCGTTGCAGCGCTGGATCGACGGAGAAACCGGGAACCGCGCCGTCGAGGAATCGCTCTATCTTCCGTCCGGCAAAACCGTAAAAGAGATCAGTGTCGGGTTTGACGGAATCGTATCTGACATCTATTGGATGCGCGCAATCCAATACTTTGGCGGCAAAGTCCTGAACGGCGCGTTAGACGAAGGTTCGAACGATAGATTTGAGCTGCTGTATCCGCTCCTGGACATAACGACTACGCTCGATCCGCAGTACATTGCGGCCTATGAATTTGGCGGAATGTTTGTTGCCGATTACAATTCAAAAGAGAAAGCCATCAATCTTCTGCAGCGCGGTATAACTGAAAACCCGAATGAATGGCGCCTCTATCAATATCTCGGCATGATCTATTGGCGACAGCATGATTATCCAAAAGCCAGTGAGACATTCGAAAAAGGCAGCCAGATCAGCGGCGCCCCGCAGTTCATGCACCTTATGGCGGCGCAAATGCTTGCTGAAGGCGGCAGTCGCACGACCGCTCGACAAATGTACGAGCACGTCTACAACAGCAGCGACGACAAGCGGATTAAAGACTGGATGGCGACGAAACTGAAGCGCCTTGACGCTTTGGATCAAATCGACTGTTTGAATCGTGTGGTCTCTGCATACAAAGACAAAACTGGCAGATATCCCGCTACACTCGATTTAAGAATGCTCGCCTCAACGCTTGGCCCCACATTGCAACAGATATTGAAATCGTCGCCGGGTGTACAGTTGAATTACAATAAGCAAGGATTGGCGGTCGATCCCGACGGATACGCTTTTGCATATAGCAATCAAACAGGCGAGATCGCGTTGGCAAACGATACGACTATTTTGAAAAAGTAGCATCAGGTTACTTGTCATGAATAATGTCATAGAGATTGAGAATCTCACAAAGGATTATCTGATAGGTTTTTGGAAAAAGCGGCCACAGCGTTCGCTTGATGATCTCTCGCTTGACGTTCAAGAGGGCGAGATTTTCGGATTCCTTGGACCAAACGGCGCCGGCAAGACAACGACGCTGAAGCTGCTAATGCGCTTGATCTTTCCGACCAGTGGCACCGCCAGAATTCTTGGTCGTTCGATTGACGACACGGAAATGAGGCGCGATATCGGTTATCTGCCAGAGCATCCTTATTTCTATGATTATTTGACCGCGCGAGAATTACTGGATTATTACGGCCAGCTCTTCGATATGAGTCCTTCGGATCGAAAAGCGAGAACAATAGAATTATTGAAGATGGTCGGAATGGAAGAATTCGCCGATCGCCAGCTCCGCAAATTCTCTAAAGGAATGGTCCAGCGAATTGGGATTGCTCAGGCTTTGATCAATAGACCGAAGGTCGCTTTTCTTGACGAACCGATGTCTGGATTGGATCCGCTCGGGCGTCGTCAGGTCCGCGATATTATTGCCGGACTCCGTGATCACGGGGTGACGGTGTTTTTCAGCACTCACATTCTGTCCGATGTCGAAGTTCTATGCGATCGAGTTGCGATACTGAACCGCGGCAAAAGAATTGGTTATGGCCGCCTGGACG
>DASRDY010000168.1:0-36674 GCA_035652355.1 Blastocatellia bacterium | reverse complement strand
AAACAGTAGCAAACAATCATCTGTTCATTTATTGTTGCCATGCAGGTCGTTCTCCAGATGTATGTTTGCGGACTTCACATTTGCATTCTATACATCTTTAGAACGACCTTAAATCCAAATTTCCAACCCAAGACTGGGGTTCAGTAAGCTAGACGGAACGTCTAGAAGTTTACACGGAACACCCAGCGAATCATTCTTGCACCGACGTCGTTGGTGCCAGTCAGATCGTTGAAGAAGTTCGTGGTCTGTCCGAATGCTGAGGCACCAACACCATTGGTCGTGACGTCGTTAGTCACTGCGCCAATCAGGAAGTTGGTGTGGTTGAATAGGTTGGTGGCCTCAAAGCGCATCTCTACATTGATACGCTCTGTGATCTTGGTCTTCTTGATGACCGATCCGTCCACATCCCAGAAACTCGGTCCACGGAGGTAGACGAACTGGCCAAACTGGCCTGCCGTGGTTGGCGGTCCGATGAAGGGTGCGCCTGGGCTGAACGACGTACCGGATGGGCACTGTCCAAACGCACAAGCAGAGTTCTGCGCAAGGTTCGGCGGCAGGAAGTAAACAACCGGGGTTACTAGTTGTCCATTGACCAGACCGCAAGTAGCAGACGGGGTCGAGCAAGGAATCTGGCTCGGGTATACGCCTACCAAGCTCTGCAACTGTTGAGGAGTAATGCCATTGAGAACGACACCGGAATCGCTGCCATTGACGGTAAAGCGACCGCTGGTCAGCAGGTTTTCTGTACCGGACTGAATTCGTCCGATACCAGCCACTTCCCATCCTTCGATGGCCTTGTTCATGATCTTGGTTCCCATATCGCCATTGGCGAATGCCCATTTTCTGCCAGGGCCGAACGGCAGTTCATAGATCATGTTGAACTTAAACGTGCTGGGAATGTTGAATGGGCTGGGACCCTTGTCCAATCCAGGGTTAGTGAATTGATGTGGGTTATTGAAGTTGCCCTGGTTGCTGGCGAAGTAGTTGGTCAAAGCGTGTGACCAGACATAGCTTCCCTGGAACAACAAACCCTTTGCCAATCGACGCCGCAACTCAACCTGCAATGAATGATAATTCGAGTCAGCTCCATTGGTGGTTAAGAATGCTCCGCCGTTTTCAACCAGCCCGTTGAACATGAAGAAGTTCGGCGATATTCCTGCGTTGATTCGATTTTGCAGGAAAGATGCACTGTTAGTTGACAGCAGGGATACCACTGTGCCGAGTTGGCCAGTGGTCAGAGGCGTAATGAACGTGTTCGATGAGAAGTTCGAAGTCGCTGCTCCGAACGACGCTGAGAAAATTGGTAGTGCCACTACACCGGGAACACCTGTGGAAGGTGAAAATGTATTACCCTTGCCAGCGGCCTGGTTCAGTTTCAGGTTGCTTACCGCTGCATTGAACTCGCTCAGGAACCCATTGCTGATTCCCTGGAGTTCGTTAAGATTCCACTGGCGCCAAAGATCCGTTCCGTGGTTTCCGACATAGCGGATCTCCAGAACCGTATCCTTGTTCAACTCGCGCTGAACACCGAACGACCACGACTGAACGTAGCCATTCTTGAGGTTTGGAGCAACGTCGTTTAGTCCCGAGGTCAAAAACGCGCCAGTCGACGCACCGGTCGAGGTTTGACCAACAGTGAGCGGGAAAGTCAATGGCGAGAAGTTGACCAGAAACGATGTCGGCGACGTTTGCGGTGTATGACCGTTGAAGTTCGTTGTTAACAGAACTCCAGCGTTTGTCGTTCCCAAGCCACCTGCCAGCAATCCGTTAGTAACTGACTCTGTCGGGGTCAGGAATGCGCCGGCATTATCGCCCCAGCTATCATAGATCTGCAGGATGCCTTCTCTGTCGTACGCAATCGCATAACCACCGCGAATGACCGTCTGACCTGATTCGCCGAAGATGTGCTTCAGTATTGATGAAGGCCCCTTGTCGGCGAAATGGAAATTCGGTGACCAGGCGAATCCGAAGCTTGGAGCAAAATTATTCTTCTGCAGGTTATATAACGGTGTGCTGCCGGTGATGCTGGTGATCTGGTTTCCTTGTAGCGTACCCTGTGCACCTGCCGGTCGCGTTAACAGCGCGTTCGGGTTGTATGACGGGAACAGGAACTCCCATCGTAATCCATAATTGAGGGTAAGGTTCGGACGGATTCGATAGGAATCCTGACCGAAGAATCCCATTTCGCGCTGATGTGCATTGGTGAAGCTGTTCCCCAGGTTGCTGTAGGTGAAATCCGGCTGCTCTGCAGCGGAAGCCGAGATTGAGCTGATTCTTCCCGTAAGTAAAGCATAGAGCTGTCCAGCCTGAGTCTGCTGGGTCGTGCTCGATCCCGGGAAGTTCCCTGCCACGAACAGATTGTTTGCCGGGTCAGCTCCAGCAAGCGCCAGAGTGATAGTCGGCAGGAAGCTGTTGGTCGATTGCAGGTAAGAAGCGATGTTGGTAAACGTCCATCCAAAATTCATCGCGTGCGAACCGTGTGTCCACGAGAACGTATCGGTCATCTGCGTCGTCGGTGTGTTGCGCGCCTGGTTGCTCGGCGCCAATGTCGGCGTCGTCTCAATCGGTATTGACAAACGATATGGTCCACCATCGAGCGCAGTATATGCGGCCAGCGTGCCGGCTACTTCGGGGAAGAACCTGACTCGCGAAGCTTGTACGCCAAAACGGAACTCGTTGACCATTGTGCTGCTGATGGTGTAACGAGCCGCCGCCGAATCTGAATACCTGTCGGAGTTCTGCGATCCCGTCCCAGCCAAAATACCCGGGAAGATCGGATCACGGCTGTTCAGGTTATCGAAGTTCACCTGACGCAAGCCTTTGAACTTGTCATAGTGATAAACATTCTCGATATGCCATTTTGACGTCGGGTTGATGTCGAAGCGCTGATCCAGGAAGTACCGGAAATCACCAATAAGATTCAGGAAGTTGTAATTGTCGGTTATCGGGTTTCCGCTGCTGGATAGTGCACCAGTAGTCGCCGTCGCGGATTGTACCTGTTTCAGCAAGTTCTGCACTGATGGATCCAAGGTTGAGGGGAATCCATTGGCTGCCGCTACGTTCAGCACGTTTATTGTCCTGGTCGTACCCGTGTTGTCGACGTAGGTGAAATTTCCACCAAAAGCGCTGGGATCTAGCACCGTGCGGGTGCGCGGCTGCGAGTTCGGGTTGCGGAACTGTTCGTAGTTCACAAAGAATAACACTTTGTCCTTCAATACTGGTCCGCCAACCTTGAAACCGCCTTCATTCAGCACGATCGGCTGTTTCGGAAGATGGTTGAGGTTATTGAAGTAGGTGTTGGCATTGAGCGCCGTATTCTTCTGGTACCAGTATGTGCCGCCGTGATATTCGTTCGTTCCTGACTTGGTCACGAACTTGATCTGGGATGCGCCTTCCGCGTTCGAATCGGCGCCCGGCGTGGCGTTTGACAACTGCACCTCGTCCACCGCATCGGTACGCGGCTGAATGATCGTGAAGTAACCGTCGCTGGACTTCAGCAAATTGTCGGCGATATTGATGCCATCGTATGTGATGTTCAACGAGCTCTTCGGAAGACCATTGATGGTAGACGTTCTCGTTCTTCCGGGTGTATTTGTGCCAGGCATGTTCGTGATCAGGTCCAGAACGTTTCGCGAAACGAAAGGCAGTTCTGTGATCTGGCGTCCGGTAACGGTAGTGCCGATGCTGGTCTCCTGCGTCTGCAATAGTTCACCGGTTGCAGTGACTTGAACAACATCGTTAGCGCCACCGACTTGAAGTTGGATCTTCGGGTTTGCGGCTACGCCGACTCCAACCTTCACATCCTTCACCTCGGTCGTCTTAAAGCCGGGAGCAGTGACCTTGATGCTGTACGACCCTTCTTCCAATGACAGAACAGAAAACTCGCCGTTCTCATTGGTTGTCGCGTTAAACTGCTGCCCTGCGGCATTAGTGACAGTCACTGACGCTCCGGCAACGACTGCACCATTGGCATCGACTACGGTTCCGGCGATCTTTGATGTCGTCTGACCGAAGGCCATGATGCTGGCTGTTGCAATCAGGGTCAATAAGGCGAATAGCCTTATGAGGCGGTGCTTCATAGTGAATTTCCTCCTATAAAATTTAGGGAGTCTTCCGATCACAGGCACATCAGAGAAGGAGCAAAGGAAGACTACTTACCAACCGGAAAAATATTGATAAGTCCAATAAGCGAGATAATAAAGTCGAGCTAACTCTATGAGATTACAAGAGAACTATTGCGTAACGCCCTGGAACCGTCTATGAATCCTTAACTCCCAACACGACCAGGATTTAACTGTTTATGTGCTACGAGATCGATAAAAGACAATGCTGAAAAACTGGGCGACCGGTTATACGCAAACTTTGTTCCGACAATTGCAGCTTTCGTTCTGTTGATTCGATACGACTTGCAACGCTAATAATAGCTATCACAACCTAAATTTCCAAAAAATTGGATAAATACACAAAATATTGTATATTCTCGGTTTTTGAAGCTCAAAGAGAGTTCCTGATCGATGTGGACCATTTCTTAAATTACGATAACGGGGCGTGATAGTGCGGAAAGGATGTTCAGGTCGGCTCTTTGAGAGGGATACCGAATTACAGCCTTCACACAAAAAGGGGAGCACCCTTCGGCGCTCCCCCTTTTTTGTTTAAGCTAGACGAAAAGTCTAGAAGTTTACACGGAATACCCAACGAATCATTCGTGCACCGACATCATTGGTGCCAGTCAGATCGTTGAAGAAGTTTGTGGTCTGTCCAAATCCCGCTGCGCCAACACCATTGGTCGTAACGTCGTTGGTAACGGCACCGATCAAGAAATTGGTGTGGTTGAACAGGTTAGTGGCCTCAAAGCGCATTTCGATGTTAATACGCTCCGTGATTTTGGTCTTCTTGATGATCGATCCATCAGCATCCCAAAACATAGGTCCTCGCAAATATATGAACTGACCGAACTGTCCTGGCGTTGTCGGCGGTCCGATGAACGGAGCGCCTGGGCTAAACGAGGTACCTGACGGGCACTGTCCGAAGGCACAGGCCGAGTTTTGGGCGAGGTTCGGCGGCAGGAAGTAAACAACCGGTGTTACCAGTTGTCCATTGACCAGACCGCAAGTAGCAGATGGGGTCGAGCAAGGAATCTGGCTCGGGTATACGCCTACCAGGCTCTGCAACTGTTGAGCAGTAATGCCATTGAGCACGACGCCAGAATCGCCGCCATTGACGGTCAAGCGACCGCTGGTCAGCAGGTTCTCTGTACCAGACTGGATTCGACCGATGCCGGCGATTTCCCATCCCTCGATCGCCGTGTTCATGATCTTGGTTCCCATATCACCATTGGCGAATGCCCAGCGTCTGCCAGGTCCAAACGGCAGTTCATAGATCATGTTGAACTTCAGGGTGCTTGGGATGTTGAACGGGCTCGGTGCTTTGTCCAATCCCGGGTTGGAGAACAGATGTGGGTTATTGAAGTTGCCCTGGTTGCTGGCGAAGTAGTTGGTCAAAGCGTGTGACCAGACATAGCTTGCCTGGAACAACAGACCTTTTGACAATCTCCGTCGCAACTCAACCTGCAATGAATGATAGTTCGAATCAGCGCCATTGGTGGTCAGGAACGCCCCGCCATTGGCCACTAATCCGTTAAACATAAACAGGTTTGGCGATAGGCCATTCGCAATTCTGTTTGCAAGGAACGTGGGACTGACAGTTCCCAGCGATGAAACCACCGAGCCAAGCTGTCCTGTGGTCAGAGCGTTGATAAACGTCGTCGATACAAAGTTCGGCGAAACGTTGGCATTTAGTCCTGCCGTAGCTAATTGAGCCGCCAGGGTGGGACTAATGAATGAAGCATTAAACGTAGGCAGATTCACCTGTCCAGGCAGCCCCCAGTTTGCGAAACTGTTCGATGAGGCTGCTGGTGCTTTGGCTCCTAATGCTCCGTTGGCGCCGAAGAACCCGTTCGATGTAGCAGTGGCGAAAGCGGCTGCCTGAGCGTTCTTACACGCTGTGGCGTTGGCCGCACAGATTGCCTCGTTGTTCGCCGCCGCATTGAACTCATTAATGAAGCCGTTATTGACTCCCTGGAGTTCGTTGAGGTTCCACTGTCGCCACAGATCGGTTCCGTGGTTGCCGACGTAACGGATCTCGAGAACCGTGTCTTTGTTCAGCTCGCGTTGAATACCAAATGACCACGACTGAACATAGCCATTCTTAAGATTCGGCGCGACGTCATTAAGACCTGAGCTCAGGAATGCGCCGGTCGATGCGCCGGTCGTTGTTTGTCCAACGGTGAGCGGGAAGGTCAGCGGCGAGAAGTTTACCAGGAACGATGTCGGGGACGCTTGCGGAGTATGACCGTTGAAGTTCGTTGTTAGCAGAACTCCAGCGTTTGTTGCTCCCAAACCACCTGCCAGCAGTCCGTTGGCCACGGACTCTGTCGGCGTCAGGAATGCGCCAGCGTTATCACCCCAGCTATCATAGATCTGCAGAATGCCTTCTCTGTCATACGCGATCGCATAACCACCGCGAATAACCGTCTGACCTGATTCGCCAAAGATGTGCTTCAGTATTGATGAAGGTCCTTTGTCGGCGAAATGGAAAT
The DNA here is from genome assembly GCA_035652355.1 of Blastocatellia bacterium. GTDB lineage: Bacteria > Acidobacteriota > Blastocatellia > DASRDY01 > DASRDY01 > DASRDY01. The sequence continues at coordinate 30,076 of DASRDY010000168.1, read as the reverse complement.
TCGGTGACCACGCGAAACCAAAACTCGGGGCAAAATTACCCTTTTGCAGATTGTATAGCGGCGTATTAGCAGTGATGCTGGTGATCTGGTTTCCCTGCAGTGAACCCTGGGCGCCTAGCGGTGCCGTGATCAACGCGTTCGGGTTGTATGACGGGAAAAGGAACTCCCATCGCAAACCATAATTGAGGGTAAGGTTCGGACGAATTCTAAAGGAATCCTGACCAAAAAATCCCATTTCGCGCTGATGTGCGTTGAGGAAGCTGTTCCCCAGATTGCTAAAAGTACCGTCCGCCTGTTCCGCGGCCGAGGCCGAGATTTGGCTGATTCTTCCTGTCAGCAATGCATAGAGCTGTCCAGCCTGAGTCAATTGGTTCGTGCTCGCGCCTGTAAAATTCGCACCGGAGAACAGATTGTTTGCCGGGTCATTTGCAGCAAGCGCCAGAGTTATTGACGGCAGGAAGCTGTTTGTCGCCTGCAGATAAGAAGCGATGTTAGTGTAGGTCCACCCGAAATTCATCGCGTGCGAACCGTGCGTCCACGAGAACGTATCGGTCATCTGCGTCGTCGGTGTGTTGCGCGCCTGGTTACTGGGCGCCAGCGTCGGCGTGGTCATGATCGGAGTTACTAAACGATATGGTCCACCATCGACCGTGGTGTACTCAGCCAATGTATTGCCGACTTCGGGGAAAAACCGGGTGCGCGATGCCTGTACACCAAAACGGAATTCGTTAATCATTGTGTTGCTGATGGTGTAACGAGCCGCTGCCGAATCTGAATACCTGTCAGAGTTCTGCGATCCCGTTCCGGCCAAAAGTCCCGGAAAGATCGGGTCGCGGCTATTCAGATTATCGAAATTCACCTGACGCAAGCCTTTGAACTTGTCATAATGGTAGATATTCTCGATATGCCATTTCGACGCTGGGTTGATGTCGAAGCGCTGATCCAGGAAGTACCGGAAATCTCCGATCAGATTTACGAAATTGTAATTATCGGTTATCGGGTTTCCGCTGCCGGACAGGGCGCCGGTAGTGGCCGTGGCAGACTGTACCTGCTTCAGCATATTCTGAACTGATGGATCGAGGGCCGATGGGAATCCGTTTGCTGCGGCCAGATTCAGCACATTGACTGTCCGGGTGGTGCCGCTGTTGTCGATATAGGTGAAGTTCCCGCCGAATGCGCTGGGATCGAGCACCGTGCGGGTGCGCGGCTGCGAGTTCGGGTTGCGGAACTGCTCGTAGTTCACAAAGAACAGTACCTTGTCCTTCAGTACGGGCCCGCCTACCTTGAATCCGCCTTCATTCAGCACGATCGGCTGCTTCGGCAGGTGATTCAGGTTATTAAAGTAGGTATTAGCATCCAACGCGGTGTTTTTCTGATACCAGTACGTTCCACCGTGATATTCGTTCGTTCCTGACTTGGTCACGAACTTGATCTGGGATGCGCCTTCCGCGTTCGAATCCGCACCCGGAGTGGCGTTGGACAACTGTACTTCGTCCACAGAGTCCGTACGCGGCTGAATGATTGTGAAGTAACCATCGCTGGACTTCAACAGATTGTCGGCAATGCTGATCCCATCGTATGTAATGTTCAGCGAGCTCTTCGGCAAACCGTTGATTGTTGACGTTCTGGTTCTTCCCGGTGTGTTTGTGCCGGGCATATTCGTGATCAGGTCCAGAACGTTTCGCGAAACGAAAGGCAATTCCGTGATCTGCCGTCCAGTAACGGTAGTGCCGATGCTCGTTTCCTGTGTCTGCAATATTTCACCGGTTGCAGTAACTTGAACAACATCATTCGCGCCGCCGACCTGAAGAGAGATTTTCGGGCTGGCTGTCAAACCGACGCCGACCTTTACATCCTTCACTTCGGTCGTCTTAAAGCCTGGAGCAGAGACCTTGATGTTGTAAGTTCCTTCTTCCAATGACAAAACAGCAAACTCGCCGTTTTCATTGGTTGTGGCAGTGAACTGCTGCCCTGCGGCATTAGTGACAGTCACTGACGCTCCGGCAACCACTGCACCATTGGCATCGACTACGGTCCCGGCGATCTTGGACGTAGCCTGACCAAAGGCCAGCATACTTGCCGTCGCAATCAGAGTTAATAAGGCTAATAGCCTTATCAAGCTGTGCTTCATACTGAATTCCTCCTATAGAACATTAGAGAGAATATGTAGAGAGGACCCAGAGAGTCCTCCGATTACGGGAAATCGGAACAGACTACTTACCAACGGAAAAAATTGATAAGTCCATACTAAGTAAACAATTAATTAAATTGAGATAACCTTATAAACAATCAGAGAACATTCACGATTACATCAAATGTACGCTTGACTCACCCACACGAATACCTGACTCGCTCTATGCGTTCCCTGATCTTCAAATGAGCCGATCGAAGACCATAATAGTTACGCGCCCAGTAAGATTTTCACGATTTTAGATTCGAAATAAGGCGAAAAAAAATATGCAAAACCCGTTCCCGTAAATTCGATATAGGAAAAGTGATGTTATATCAACTATTTAATGTGAGTAAGGATTTTCCCTGGCCACTAGTTGTACAGAAAAATGGATGCGATAAACAAAATCACGTAAAAAACTCCGCCGCATCGCGGACGAATGAGGATTTAGCTAATAGACGATACAGTAAATTAACAGGTCAGTTATTCAATAAATAAGATATTTATTCAGAAAATTGAATACTTAAGTTAGTACCATCCAAAAGGTAGTCGAACTTATGAGCGTGTCCCGGCAAAAATCGCGGTGTTATATCCGGGGAATAACAAGATCGGCATTCAAAGGCCACAAAAAGGGGAGCAACCATTTCGGCGCTCCCCTTTTTGGTTAAGCTAGACGAAAAGTCTAGAAGTTTACACGAAATACCCAACGAACCATTCTCGCACCGACGTCATTGGTGCCAGTCAGATCGTTGAAGAAGTTCGTGGTCTGTCCAAACGCCGAAGCGCCGACGCCAGCGGTAGTGAAGTCGTTGGCGACGTTACCAATCAGGAAGTTGGTATGGTTGAACAGGTTGGTCGCTTCAAAACGCATTTCAACGTTAATACGCTCTGTAATCTTGGTCTTCTTGATGATCGATCCGTCCACATCCCAGAACCTCGGTCCTCGGAGATAAACGAACTGACCGAACTGTCCGGCCGTGGTCGGCGGTCCGATGAACGGAGCGCCTGGGCTGAATGACGTTCCTGTCGGGCAAGCGCCAAACGCGCAAGCTGAGTTCTGCGCCAAATTCGGCGGCAGGTAGTAAACAACCGGGGTTACCAGTTGTCCATTGACCAGACCGCAAGTAGCAGATGGGGTCGAGCAAGGAATCTGGCTTGGATATACGCCTACCAGGCTCTGCAACTGTTGAGGAGTAATGCCATTGAGGACGACGCCAGAATCGCTGCCGTTGACGGTAAAGCGACCGCTGGTCAGCAGGTTCTCTGTACCTGCCTGGATACGACCGATTGTCGTGATCTCCCATCCTTCGATGGCTTTGTTCATGATCTTGGTTCCCATATCGCCATTGGCGAATGCCCATTTTCTGCCAGGTCCGAACGGCAGTTCATAGATCATGTTGAACTTCAGAGTGTTCGGAATATTCCATGGCGTTGGTCCTTTGTCGAGTGCCGGATTAGCAAAGCTTCGCGGCTGGTAGAACGATACCGAGCTGCTGGTGAACCCGTTGCTGATCGCGTGCGCCCAAACATAGCTGGCCTGGAACAGCAGTCCTTTGGACAAACGTCGTCGCAATTCGACCTGCATCGACTGATAGTTCGAATCGCCGCCATTTGTTGTCAGGAACGAGCCGCCGAATGATGATTGTCCATTTGCAACAAACAAATTGAGCGGCAAGCCGGCTGCCACACGATTGGCCGGGAAAGTGCTGAGTCCAGTATTCAGCAAGCTGACAACCGTGCCGAGCTGACCGGTCGACAACGCGCTAATGAACGACGAATTGGTGTAGAGCGAGCTGGTAGCTGATCCGAACGTTCCCGTGAAGGTCGGTAAGGCATTGCCGCCGCAACCCGGTGCGAACGAGCCGCCGCCGCAGTTCTTCAGATTAGTTACTGCCGCGTTGAACTCGTTAATGAAACCATTGCTGATTCCCTGGAGTTCATTAAGGTTGTACTGCCGCCACAGATCTGTTCCGTGATTGGCAACATAGCGAATTTCCAAAGCTGTATCCTTGTTCAGTTCGCGCTGAATGCCAAACGACCACGACTGTACATAACCCACTCTGAGATTTGGTGCAAAGTCGTTCATTGACGACGTCAAAAATGCGCCAGTCGATGTTCCGTTCGCGTTAAGACCAACGGTGAGCGGGAAAACCAACGGCTTGAAGTTCACCAGGAATGAACCAGGCGATGTTAACGGAGTAGCTCCACCAACCGTGGAAGTCAGCAACAATCCACCGCCGGCAGCCGCTGTTGTCGGTAACAGACCATTGGTAAAAGACTCCGTTGGGCTCAGGAACGGTCCGGGGTTGGAACCCCAGATGCTATAGAAGTTATTAGCGCCTTCTCTGTCATATGCAATCGCGTATCCACCGCGGATTACCGTCTGACCGGATTCGCCAAAGATGTGCTTCAGAATGCCTGATGCGCCTTTATCACCGAAGTGGAAGTTAGGCGACCATGCCAAGCCAAAACTCGGAGCAAAGTCTTTGTGGTCGGTATTGAAGGCCGGAGTGCTGCCGGAAACGCCTGTTAACTGGTTTCCAGTGAGCAGACCACTCTGTCCACCGACTACTCTTGAGAACGTTCCATTCGGATTAAAATACGGGAACTGTAATTCATATCGCAGTCCGTAATTCAAGGTAAGGTTCGGACGAAGTCTCCAGGAGTCCTGACCAAAGAACCCGGTTTCGCGCTGGTGCGCGTTTTCGAAGTTCGTACCGTTATTGTTGTAGGTCAAATCGGGCTGTTCGCCGGCTGACGCTGCAACGGAGTTGATTCTGCCCGTAACCAAAGCATAAAGCGCTGCTGCCTGACTTCTCTGGGTTGTGCTGGAGCCAGGGAAGTTAGCGGAACTGAACATAACTCCTGCCGGATCAGCGCTGTTAACGCCAAGGGTGATAGTTGGGATAAAACTGTTTTCGAAAATCAGATAGGAAGCAACGTTAGTGAAGCTCCATCCGAACTGCATCGAGTGCGATCCGCGCGTCCAGGAAAGCGTATCGCTGAACTGATTGGTCGGGGTATTTCGTGACTGGTTGCTGGGATCCAGAGTCGGGGTCGTCATGATTCCAGGTACCAGGCGGAAAGGACCACCGTTGACGGTTGTGTATTCAGCAAGAGTGTTCCCGACTTCAGGGAAGAATCTGACGCGTGATGCCTGAATGCCCCAGCGGAATTCGTTAACCATCGTGTTGCTGATGGTATAGCGACCCGCAACAGAGTCAGAGTAACGGTCAGAGTTCTGAGATCCTGTACCAGCCAGAATGCCCGGAAAGATCGGGTCGCGGCTGTTCAGGTTATCGAAGTTCGGGTTGCGCAGACCACTGAATTTATCGTAGTGGTAAACGTTCTCAAGATGTAGTTTTGATGTTGGGTTGATGTCGAAGCGCTGATCCAGGAAGTACCGGAAGTCGCCGATCAGGTTCACAAAGTTATAAGTATCGGTGATCGGATTTCCTGTAGATGCGATCGTACCGGTAGTTTGTGCTGCAGACTGAACGGTCGTCAGCATCTTCTGAACCGACGGATCAAGAGTTGAAGGGAAACTGTTGGCTGCAGCCAAGTTCAACAGGTTGACAGAGTGCTTGACACCGCCGCCGTCAAAATAGCTGAACACACCGCCGAACGCGCTGGGATCAAGCAGTGTGCGGGTGCGCGGCTGTGAATTAGGATTGCGGAACTGTTCGTAATTCACAAAGAACAGAACCTTATCCTTCAGAACAGGTCCGCCAACTTTGAAGCCGCCTTCGTTCAGGATAATCGGCTGTTTCGGAAGGTGATTCAGATTATTGAAATAGGTATTGGCGTTGAGCGCGGTATTCTTTTGATACCAATAGACACCGCCATGATATTCGTTCGTACCAGACTTGGTCACGAACTTGATCTGGGATGCGCCTTCCGCGTTCGAATCCGAACCCGGGGTCGCCGACGATAGACTCACCTCATCTACCGAATCAACGCGTGGTTGAATGATCGTGAAGTAGCCGTCGCTCGACTTCAATAGGTTGTCCTGCACGTTAATACCATCATAGGTGATATTGAGCGTGCCCTTGGGCAAACCATTAACCGAAGAGGTTCGGGTTCTGCCCGGGGTGTTTGTGCCAGGCATATTCGTGATCAGATCCAGAACGTTTCGCGAAACGAAAGGCAGTTCCGTGATCTGACGACCCGTGACGACGTTGCTGATATTGGCTGATTGAGTCTGCAGCAATTCGCCCGTCGCCGTAACCTGAACGACGTCACTCGCGCCGCCGACCTGCAAAGTGACCTTCACGGTTGCGACCACGCCGACCGTCACTTTAAAGTCCTTGATTTGAGCTGTCTTGAATCCTTGTGCGGCAACGTCAACCGTGTAAAGCCCATTATCCAGTGCCGGAATGGTAAACTCGCCAGTTTCGTTGCTAGTAGCGCTAAACTTCTGTCCTGTTGCCTGACTGGTAACAGTCACAGAAGCGCCTGCGACTACTGCGCCGTTGGCGTCGTATACCGTGCCTGTCAGCGGCTGGCTGGTGCTGCCCTGACCGAACGCCAGAACCGAACCTACCGCTATCATGCAGAATAAGGCGAGTAGCCTTATTACGCTTTGCTTCATAGTGAATTCCTCCTATTGTATTTTTCGCCATTGGACCTTGGCGAACCTGCCTTACCAACCTGAAATATTGATAAGTCCCGAGTTATAAATAATTTAAGGGCTGAAACAAACCCCAGAACAGCGCCGGAAACTACTTGCCTGAATCGTGTAATGCCCTTAAGCGTTTAACAACGTTATGCATTATCGCTCCGCTGAGCACAATGCTTTCAGGAATCAAACTGCTTACGCGCACCAACAATATGTTCATGATTTTATATTTAAGAAACGGGCGAAAACATAAATGCAAGTGTTATGCCTTTGGCCGTTTTTCAGAAAATACTGATATAAGGAGGTTTAAGAAATCCCGATCTAATCTGGTGGGCTGCCAAAATTCAGAAAAATGGATAAACGTGCAAAATCACGGACAACGGGCCGGCGATTGGATGTTGGGATTACAAATTCCTGGATTATATTGCGGCTTATCACCGAAACTTGGACGAAATACGCTGTTAAACATTGGTCAGAAAGCCGAAAATCAAACTTGCCCAACTGATGCTCAAACGGAAATGCAGAACGGAAGCAGAAGGTATGTACACTTCCGCTTCCGCCAGAACGGACTAGAAGTTGAACCTCAGCACCCATCGCATCATTCGTGCACCAATATCATTGGTACCGGTGAAGTCCTGGAAGAAGTTCGTAGTTTGACCAAATGGCACGGTTGTCGAGCTTACATTGACAGTGTTAAAGTCGTTTGCGGCACTGCCAACCAGCCAGTTTACGTGATTAAACGCGTTTGTCATTTCAATACGAGCTTCGACGTTCAATCGCTCGGTGATCTTGGTCTTCTTTACGATCGAGAAGTCGACATCCCAGAAGCCCGGTCCTCTCAAGTAAACGTACTGACCGAACTGCCCGGGAGTTGTCGGAGGTCCGATGTAAGGAGAATTGGGATCGAATGAACCATTACCGAATGCGCCCGCGGAATTATTCGCAAGGTTCGGGGGCAGGAAATAGATCAATGACGTCACCGCGCCTGTCTTGGCGTTAGTGACGCTGGTCGGATAAACGCCGATCATCGACTGAAGCTGATCGACTGTGATGCCGTGCAGCACCACGCCGCCGTCACTGCCATTTACAGTCTGACGACCGCTGGTGAGCAGGAACGGAGTACCCGACTGAATGCGCATAATGCTGTCGGTCTGCCATCCTTCGATCATCTTGTTGAGGATCTTGCTTCCCATATCGCCGTCGGCGAATGCCCATCTTCGGCCCGGCCCGAACGGCAGCTCATAAATGAAGTTAGCCTTGAAAGTGTTCTGGATGTTCCAGGGCGTTGGGCCTTTGTCCAGCCCAAGATTCGAGAACGTACGCGGCTGATAGAAAGAGACTGAGCTGCTGGCAAATCCATTGCTGATTGCGTGCGCCCAGGTGTAGCTGGCGTTCAGCAACAGGCCCTTTGAAAGCCGGCGACGCACCTCGATAACCATCGAGTTGTAGTTGGAATCACCGCCATTGGTGGTCAGGAATACGCAACCACCGGCCGCTTCGAGACCGCTGGATACGGCAGAGTTGACAAAGCAGCTTCCATTCGGGAAGAAGAAGTTGGGCGACAAACCTGCCGCCAGTCGATTCTTCTGGAATGTCGCGTTACTCGCCAGGGCATTTGCGGCCGCGCCGAGAGTTCCCTGTTGAAGCGGAGTGATGAAAGTCGAGCTGGTGAAACTGGACGATGTAGGCGAACCGAAAGAGGCGGTGAATATGGGTAGCGCTACGTCGCCTGTGACTCCGGCGATATTGGCGAAGGTGTTACCTTTGCCCGCCGCGACATTGTTCTTAAGGTTATTCTGCGCAGCGACGAACTCGTTGAGGAAACCATTGTTGACGGTATTCAGTTCATTGAGTCCATATTGTCGCCACAAACTCGTTCCGTGATTGGCCACGTAACGAATTTCCAGCGCCGTATCCTTGTTCAATTCGCGTTGAATGCCGAACGACCAGGATTGCACATAACCGACCTTGAGGTTTGGATCGAAGTCGTTAAGCGTATCGGTTGCTCCAACCGTGAATGGGAATGTAGCGGATGGAGTAGTAAGAGCTGGGACTCCGCCACCGAGCGTCGTGCCAATCGGCAACGTGCCGGCCGAAGTCGAAATAGCCGCGTTCAGTGTCGCGCCCGGATTGCTGCCCCATATACCGTAGAAGTTATTAACGCCTTCGCGATCGTATGCGATTGAGTAGCCTCCGCGAACCACCAATTGGCCGGGCTCACCAAACAGATGTTTCAGCATCCCCGGGGCATTGAAGTTCGATGACCACGCAAGACCGAACGATGGAGCAAAGTTATTCTTGTCAGTATTGAACGCGGGAGTGTTAGCTCCTACTGGCGTAACCTGAGATCCGCTGGCTTGTTGCAGCCCGGCAACACCACCGACCACCCGTGTAAACAGAGCATTGGTGTTGTAGTACGGAAGCTGAACCTCGTAACGTAGTCCATAGTTGAGCGTGAGATTCGGTTTTATTCGATAGGCGTCCTGTCCGAAGAAGCCAAATTCCTGCTGTCGCGCCTGCTCGAACAGATCCTTTGTCAAATTATATGATCCGTTAGACTGACGGGCGGCAGTCGATGTAATACTGGTCACACTGCCAACAAGCAGAGCATAGAACTGCTGTGCGTTGGCCAACTGGGTCGCGCTTGCGCCCGGGAAATTCGCAAGAACCAGCGGTCCGCCCGCTTTGACCAGCGGGTCGTTGCTGTCGAGTCCGATATTCACGGTAGGCACGAAATTGTTAAAGAAGTCCTGATAGCTGCTTGTTCTGGTATAGCTGAAGCCATAGGTCATCGAATGGTTTCCGCGTGTCCAGGACAGGTTGTCATTGAATTGCGTGGTCGGAGTGTTTCTCGATTGATTGCTTGGCGCAAGCGTCGGAGTTGTCATCAGTGCCGCGCCGGGAACCAGTCGGAAATTGCCGCCGTCGATTGCTGAGTAGCCGCTGGAGTTACCCTGAACTTCGGGGAAGAAGCGCACTCTCGACGCCTGAACGCCAAGGCGCGCTTCGTTGATCATTGTGTTGCTGATCGTGTAGCGACCCGCAAACGAGTCAGCATATCGATCTGAGCTCTGCGAGCCAGTACCTGGCAGTATACCTGGGAACACAGGATCGCGGTTGTTCAGATTATCGAAGTTCAACGGATGCAGACTGCCGAATTTGTCGTAATGATAGGTGTTCTCGACGTGCAACTTCGACGTCAACTGCAGATCGAATCTTTGATCCAGGAAGTCGCGCTTGTCACCAAGAACATTGACGAAATTAAACGTGTCAATCAACGGATTGTTCGGATTTGCCACGATTTGACCTGTACCGTTGGTTGCCGTTTGCACGGTTTTCAGCATGTTCAGCACTGACGGATCAATCGACGTCTTGAAATTATTGTTGCCGTTCGCCACGTTGGCATTGGCCGCCAGTTGCAGCACATTCACGGTATGTGTGTTCCCTGCGCTGTCCAGATAAACGAAATTGCCGGCAGTAGCGCCGGTGAATGTTGCTGGATCGAGGATCGTGCGCGTACGCGATTGTGAATTAGGGAAGCGATACTGTTCGTAATTTACAAAGAAGAACACTTTGTCCTTCAAAATCGGCCCGCCGAACTTAAAGCCGCCTTCGTTCAAAAGGATTGGCTGCTTTGGCAGCACCGGTAAGTTGTTCTTGTTTGTGAAAGTATTGGCGTCGAGGGCGGTATTCTTTTGGTACCAATAAGTACCGCCATGGAACTCGTTTGTGCCCGACTTGGTCGCGAACTTGATCTGGGTTGCACCTTCCGCGTTGGATCCCGCTCCTGATGTCGCCGTCGAAAGCGAGACTTCTTCCACGGCATCGATACGCGGCTGGATAATGGTGAAGAAACCATCGTTCGATTTCAACAGGTTGTCCTGCACGTTGACGCCGTCCAAAGTGATATTGATCGAACCTTTTGGCAGACCGTTAACAGACGAGCTACGAGTCCTGCCCGGAGTATTGGTGCCCGGCAGGTTCGTAATTAAGTCCATTGCGTTACGGGAAACAAATGGCAGCTCTGTCAATTGGCGGCCAGTTATAGTGTTATTAACTTCGGCCGACTGTGTTTGCAGAACCTCGCCCGAACCCTGCACCTCGATTGTTTCCGCCGCGCCGCCGACAGCCAGCGGAATCTTGATATTGGCGGCAGTGCCGACATTAACCTTCACGTCTTTTACTATCGCGGTCTTAAAGCCATTGGCAGTCACCGTTACAGTGTAAAGCCCGTTATCTAATGCCGGAATAGTAAATTCGCCGTTTTCGTTTGTGGTCGCCGAGTATTTTTGACCTGTACCCGCACTTTGTGCAACTACAGTCGCACCGGCCACCACCGCGCCCGTCGCGTCGACGACTGTTCCAGACAGCGGAGAAGTAGACTGAATCTGACCGAAGCTCAGTATACTGCCCGCTGCGATCATGCAAAATAAGGCTAGTAGCCTTACAAAGCGATGCTTCATAGCTTAATCCTCCTTATAGAGAAATAGGAAAATATCCCGTGTTCCCGCCACGGGTCCGTTAGTTAGAAGATTTGTGAAAATCCTGAATTTGACGCACGTCTTCCCTTCACCAGCCAGGACAAAACTTTGCCCGACCGATGCAGCCGTTAGTATTCATCGGGTCGTTATCAGGTTCCTGAACCAAATCGATGCCAGGTACACTTTTACTATCTGCGGAATATTACAAGTCCGCACCGCGATCGCTGTGACACCAGCTTGGCTCTGATTTGATTTTCACCGAAGCCTGAAAAGTCCGATTTCCGCAAGCCCTCAATCAGGCTTCAGGGTGCATCCACAACCAAATAATTGAATCAGAGGGCGATAGTGTAAATTGCAAACACTATTCCGTAACACCACGAGATGATTAGAAACGATAATAAAGGGGTTATGGGTCTGGATTGGGATGAGAGCTATGTGTAGTATTCTGAAAAATGGATACTCTGCAAAAAATGGAAGGTCAATCCAATCAAATCGGATAGTGTTTTATGAAATCAACAGGGTTGTTGAATAGAATCTATTCAATCAATTGACTTCAGGTACAATATTTTGTGGCCAGTCTACAACGATTTACTGGTCTTCAATCTGGCCCATGAAATCCTCATCTTCGTGACCTGGTCGCTGAATCTTGAACTTGCTTAATCTATATTGCAAAGTTCGGAACGAAAGACCCAACAATTTCGCTGCGCGAGTGATATTCCAGCCAGATTGTTCCATCGCCTGGATGATCAATGATCGCTCCAGATCCTCAAATGAAATCCCCTCTGGCGGGAGTTTAAAATTGAAATTTGACGATCGCTCTCCGGTCTGTCTTATCTCCAGCGGCAGGTCTTCGACATCGATTTCGTTACCTTCGCACAGCAGTATCGCGCGCTCGAGGGCGGATTCCAGTTGTCTGACGTTTCCTGGCCAGGAATAATTCATAACCAATTTGCGCGCGGCCGCGGTCAATCCGACAACCTCTCGGTTCGCCCCTTGATGTTTCGCCAGAAAATGATCGATCAGGACTGGGATATCATCTCGCCTGTTTCGCAGCGGTGGTACATCGATCGGAATGACATTCAACCGATAGTACAAATCTTCGCGGAATCGATTCTCTTTGACCATTACCTCCAGGTCCCTGTTCGTGGCTGCTAGAACTCGGACGTCAACTTTGAGAGGCCTGGTTCCGCCTACGCGCAAAATCTCTTTTTCCTGCAGGGCGCGAAGGATTTTGGCCTGCATGCTTATGTTAAGGTCGCCGATCTCGTCAAGAAAAAGCGTTCCCTTGTCCGCTATCTCGAACAGTCCCTTCTTTTCGCCAACTGCGCCGGTAAAACTGCCTTTTTCGTGGCCGAACAGCTCAGATTCAAGCAGATTTTCATTGATGGCCGCGCAATTCACCGCCTGGAAGATATGATCGCTTCGCGGACTGGATTTGAAAATCGAGCGCGCGATTCGCTCTTTGCCCGTGCCTGACTCTCCCCGAATCAGAACCGTGGAAGAGGATGCGGCCACTTTTAGGATCATCTTCTTTACACGTTCCATTTCCGCGGATACGCCGATTATCTCCTCGTCGATGACGTTCAGTCTGTGGAGAGCGCTTTCAATAACCTGAAGCAATTTATCGCGATCCAGCGGTTTGACAAGATAATCGTATGCTCCACCCCAAAGCGCTTCTTTCGTCGTATCGATCGAACCGTGCGCAGTCATCATTATCACGATAATTGACGAATCGAACTGCGTCAGGTGATTCAAAAGCTGAATGCCATCCATTTCCGGCATCATCAGATCTGTCAAAACCAGGTCGTAGCGTTCTTTCTGCACCTGTTTGAGCGCCTGAGATCCGCTCGAAGCGGTAAAGACCTCGTAACCCTCGCTGCTCAGAATCATCGACAATATGTCGCGCTGCGACTTCTCGTCGTCAACTACCAGAATCCTTTTGCGTGCCATTCACTTTCCTTTTCCTGCTGCTCAGCCCTCGATGTTCGGCTGAACACGCCATCGGCTTTTCATTTGTTTCCATTTCCCACATCGAAACTGGCGTTACTCAGATCACCGGTCTGGAGCGTGTTAGGGAGATAAATTGAGAATTCGGTGCCTTCGCCCACTGCGCTGGTAACGTTTATGGCTCCGCGGTGAAACTCGATTATCCGTTTGGTCACCGCCAGGCCAAGGCCCACTCCTGTCTCTTTTGTAGAGTAATACGGCTCAAAAATGTGGTCAAGCGCCTCAGTCGGTATCCCCGACCCGGTATCGCGAATGTTTACTCGCACACCTTTCGCCTCATTCTTGATGTCGATATTCAATTTTCCTCCATATTCCATCGATTGCACGCCATTAATAATAATATTTGAGAAGCAGGATTTAAGCTGTTCCGGATCGCCGCGGATATCATCCACGTGACCACTGTCGCTAACAGTTATGGTGACTCCCTGATCCTCAGCCTTCTGATGAACCAGTGCAATCGTTTCATCAATCAGCTTTCTCACACTGATGGTCTTGGGCGACAGCTTAAGCGGCCGTCCATAGTTAAGGAAATCAGTGACTATCCGGTTCAAACGCAGGATTTCGTCTTTTACCGACCCAAGCAGCGAATTGAACTGCGCAGCAGCCTGTTCAGTCTGCGGTTGATATTTCGAACGGACGTGATCAATACTGAGGTTTATGTAATTCAGCGGGTTCCTGATCTCGTGCGCGATACCGGACGCGAGTCTTCCGACAATCGCCGACTGCTCCGCCTGTGTCAAACGCTCTTCAAGCTCGCGCTGATCTCTCAGCTGTTGCATCATCCGGTTGAAGTTACGCGCTAACTCTCCGATTTCATCGCTCCGGTCTATCGGAACTTCGGCGTCAAGATCGCCGCTGGCAACTCGTTCCACCGCAACAGAGAGGGCGCTGATCGGCTTGGTGAAGTTGTAAGCGAGAAAGCCCGTCAAAAGAACCGCCACACCGAAAATGCTCATGCTGACCAGTAGTCTCTGGTTAGCGGTTTCGGTTATAGCCTCGCTGACGTACTGTGTCGCGAGAACGATGACCAGGTAATATCTGCCTTTGTCTGTACCGACCGGGAAAATAAAGGTGTGGCTTTGATCTGACGTGGCGGGGCCTTCGCCGATTATTTCCGACATCCGAGCACTGTCTATCGTTTTAGGCTGACCCGGAGTATGCGAAATCGGAATCTCTTTACCAATTTGCTGGGCGCCATCCGAACTGTCAACGATCTTGTTGTCGTCATTAACCACAAAAACATGAATCTTATGACCTTTGAACTGTTCCTCCAGGCTGCTTCGATGAACCAGATCTTCAAGATAGTCGGCGGAGTTCAAGCTGCTTTGCGCAACGTCAAAGGCGTCGGTCAATGTGTCAATATCTTCGTTGAGTCTGTCTTCGATCTGATGTTCCGCTCGCTGGTTAAAATAGTAGGTTGCCAGCAGTCCGACGATCAGCATTGCAACCATCACTGCGACCAGCCGAAAACGAAACCCGAAACCCGTTAATAAACTTTGTGTCACCGATTAAACTCCTATGGTCGGACGTTCACTGTTCAATCTGCTGTTCTATTATGACTCAGTTATTGCAATATAGCCTCTAATGATCTTTATATCCCCTTCTGCGGAATAGAATATATTATTGATAAATGCCGATGTAATGATATATTAGCGTATAGGGTGCCTGTGGCGCTCGTGTATGGCGGCTTAGTTGTTTCAACGAAGCGGCCATCAGAACCGTCAGAAGAAGGCAAGCTGGAAGGGCGTCTTCTGGGTTCAGTCTGGTTATTGAGGATCTGCCAGACGTTTTAGGTCCTGGACCTACCCTTATCGCTTGTAGCCCCCGAGGATTTTCATAGGGGGGAAACGAACGATGTTTCCAAATACAAAGCGAGTTGTCGATTTGAGTGTGGGAAGTTTAAATCGACGACATTTCAGGCAACGGGGAGAATCCTGAAAAACATCGGAAGCGTGTGAGAATTGTGTTGTCTTCGGAAGGCTTGAAGACATCACAATTAACGCTGCCAGTTTTCGTCCCCGACATTTTTCCCAGTAGGTGGTTAATAAAACTCATCACTTGGCAGGCGGGCTGAGGAGGCTCACGCAAAAAGTGAACTTCAGGTAGTTTTTTGAAGGAGAGTTAAATGAGGCTCATCAGAAACAGGTCTTTGATTTCGATAGTGGCTTTGGTAAGTATGATCGGATTGCTTCCTTTGCCTGGGGCAATGGCGGCGACAAAAAGGCGCGCACCGGCCAGAAGATCGAGCAGCCGAACATCCGCGAGAGGCCGTCGCGGACGAACAACGGGGGGAACGACCAGCAAGCGATTGGCCGCAGCGCGAAGAAGGGCGGAGCTGGCGCGTCTGGCCGCACTTCGCCGGGCGATAGCGCACGACAATGCAATGAAGGCCACGACTCGCGCATCAATTGAGCGCGACGACACCAGAGGCGAAGATCCCGTCGTAAGACAAGCCATCATTAATGCGCTGAACGGACACGCCGGTACGGTCGTTGCGATCGACCCAATGACCGGCAAAGTCTATAGCATTGTTAATCAGGAACTGGGTGAACACGCCGCGTTCAAACCTTGCTCAACAATGAAACTGGTTGTCGGGCTCGCGGGGTTGCACGAAAACGAAATCGGTCCTACCGGTGTACTGGAGCTGACCGGCGGCGATTATCATTTGGATTTGACCAACGCTCTGGCGCATTCTGACAACGGGTATTTTCAGGAAGTCGGAGAAAAACTTGGTTATCAACGGGTATTGGAATATGCCAAAGATTTCGGGCTGGGCGAGCCTTCGGGTCTGAACGTTCCGAATGAAACGTCAGGAACGATTCCGTTGCGCGTTCCACCCCGCGGCGTCACATTTATGTCCAGCCACGGTGACGGATTCGCAGTCAGCACACTTCAGCTTGCGTCGCTTACCAGCGCAATCGTAAATGGCGGTTATCTGTACAAGCCGCAGATTCTTCGTTCGGATAAAGAGGTCGCATCGTTCAAGCCAGTTCTTCGCAGGAAGATCGAAGTCAATGACAGCGACCGGGTCAGAATGCTGGAAGGCATGATGGGCTCTGCGTCGTATGGCACGGGTAAAACATCAGCAACGCCCGGTGCGTTAGTTGCGGGAAAAACGGGAACCTGCTCTGACGAAATCTCCAGAATTGGTTTGTATACGTCCGTAAATAACGTCGATAACCCAACACTGGCATTGGCGGTTATTGTCCGAGGATCGACCGAACGCGGAGCCAGCGCGGCAACCATCGCAGGAGAGATATACAAACAACTGGCGCCGCGATTCAATGTTGCTCAGAGCCGACCGAGACGCGTGACCCAAGTCTCTGCTGCTAAAAACAGCTCTGATAAATAAATTTCTGAGAATCGACTGCAGTCAGCAGGCAGCGCAACTCGCGCTGCCTTCACTTTTTCAGCCCCTTTTCCGGCGATCGGGACTGATCGAGACATCCTCGACAGGACTGCGTTCGTGCGTAAATAACCAGAGCGCAACTGCAATTGCCACCAGCAGGATCACCCCAACTATCGCAATCGCTCGCCCCGGCACCTCTCTGATTAGCAAGACATAAGGTCCGACAATTACCGCGAGCAACCCAATAATCAGCAACGCGCTGCTCAGGGTATCTGACTGGGGAGTATTTATCCGTTCACCAATCAGTGCCCCTCCAATCGCCAGCACAACCGCGACTACGGCTACGACTACTGACCATCCGACACTGGACTGTCCAAAAAAGAGGGGGTTGTGTGATACTCCGACGTTCGACAATGACAGCAGCGCGTTTAAGACTAAAGCTGCGATGGCGGCCCCAACGGATTCGGCTATCGCGATTTCATCCAGCATCAAACCGATTATCATGCCGCCGACAAGGAAGGTGCCGAGAGTCAATCCGACGATTATTATGTAATAAGCGTCCGGATTGTCAGACGTGTTTGAGAAAAGCCTTACGACTTGTCCTATCAGTATCTGAAGACCGAACATAAATCCAAAACCTACAAGCGCCCACTTGATACGTTCCTTCATCTGGTCTCTCCTTTCCGAATCACCGAACCGATGCCATTACTCTTTTTTAAGATCCGCCAAAGTCTGCTCACGCAGATTGCGGACAATACGACGGGTTTTGGTGCAATTGCTTTTCAAATGTCCAAAAGTTCATGTTAATTTCCACCATGTTCTGAATGCAAGACATTTCGCCGCAACAAATTGCCGATATATCTAACTGAAAACCCGACGTTTTGCGGTGGAAGCGTGGCGGAAGTCAGTGTATATTGTGAATTCAGCCATTAGCTCAAGTTCGTAAAGGTCGTCCGGTTAGACGAGGTCCGCAATTTCCGGGTAGCCGACTTTCACCAATGCCATAAAGGGTTAAAAGAATCACCGAGAGATTTCGGTCACGGAATAGGAATTTGCCATGAAACTAGCGGGCAAGATAGCTGTTATCAGTATATGCTTGGTTGTTTTAATCGTTCTGCTAGTGAACGCACGCAAGGATTCCAGTCCCTATATCGGAACGACTAAACCTTCCAGTCAAACGAGGCTCGTTTACAACATAATGACCGAGCCTACTACAATCGATCCGCAAATACCCAACGACAATGTCAGTAATGCGATTGCCGATTCGATGTTTGACGGGTTAACGGAGTATCACCCGCAGACGCTTGAGCCAATTGCGGCGCTCGCCACGCATTACGAAGTCAACGCGGACAGCACTCAATTTACTTTTTATCTTCGAGGACACAAATCCCCCAAAGGGATTCGTCTTCCTAATCGAGACGATCTTCATCAGCAGTTTTTAGAAGGCAAGTTGAAAGAAGACTTCAGCCACGGTCACGCTGCTCCTCCGGATGATCAGCCTGCATATTGGTCGGATGGAACAATAATAACTGCCAGGGATTTCGTTTACTCGTGGCAAAGAGCAGTGAGCCCTGCGACGGCGGCTGCAAATGCTGGACAACTGGCATACATAAAGAACGGTGCCAACATCACTGCCGGTCTTAACCGATTTCGCGATAAAAAGACAGGCCAATTCCTTCATGGCAAGCTGGATCAGGATGGACATGTGCTGGAAGATCCCGGTGGACCATTGATTAAAGCAACAACCAAAGCGATTAAACGCTCGCCGCAGCAATACGCCGAAATTTTAAAAATGGCCGATCTTGCACCTTATACACCTGATGAATTAGGTGTTCGTGCTGTCGACGATTTCACGTTTCAAGTAGATCTGATACAACCGACATCATTCTTTTTAAAGTTGATGCCGATGTCGATCTTCAGGGCTGTTCCCAAACAGGCTATCGAAGCTGCGGCAAACCGCGCAAAAAAGTCTGAAGGCAACGCAACTGACTGGCTGAAACCTGAGAATATCGTTGTGAGCGGCGCATTCAAACTGGCAGAGCGTATGCCATACGACCATGTCCTGCTTACAAAGAATCCGCGATACTGGGACGCCGCCTCAGTCGATTTGCAACAGGTGAATTTCCTGCCGATCGAGGATCGTGTGACAGGAATGAGTCTATACAAATCCGGTAACGTCGATGTCAGTACCGGTGGGTCGGTCCCGACATCGTTCGTCGGCGCTCTGCGAAACAATAAGCGAGATTTGATCATCGGGCCGGCTACTACAGTGGTTTTTTATGTTTTTAATACCACTGCGAAACCATTCGACGACGTAAGGATCCGTCGCGCACTGGACTTGTCAGTTGATAAACAGGCAATAGTGGATGTTAAAGGTAACGGTCAGGTCCCGCAATGGCGCTTGACTCCAACCTTCCCCGACTATGCGCCACAACATACGGGGCGCTACGATCCCGCCGAAGGAAAGCGACTTTTAGCAGCGGCGGGATATCCCAATGGGATTGGACCGAATGGGGCGAAACTGCATCTATCGATCACTTATGCTACCAACGAAGGGCTCAAGCAAACCGGAGAATTGCTGAAATCTTTTTGGGAGAACAATCTGGGTATTGAAGTCGAGCTGCAGAACATGGAGGCAAAGGTCTATCAGCAGGCCCTAATTAAAATGCAATATAAAGGTCTCGTCTTTCTAAATTACACGGCGGACTTTATGGATCCTGATACTTACCTCAGCTTGTTTACGAGCGATTCAGATTCGAATTTCAGTGGCTGGAAAGATACGAATTACGATGACTTACTGAATCGAGCAAATGCCGAAATCGACCGGCAAAAACACATGGAATTGCTGGCTCAGGCCGAAGATTATTTGATGGACAGCCAGATTTTCGTTCCCCTGTATATCGGTGTTTGGAGTCTGGTAAAGAAGCCTTACGTAAAAGGATTCCAGGATAATCTATTTGATAAACATCCGTTGAAATTCGTTTGGATAGATCCGAACTGGCAAGCGGATACGCATGACACCGTGGCGCAACGATAGTCGCGGATGTTTTGAATTTTCCTCCTGTGTGCGTGTGAGGGATAGGTGATTCGATTTATTTTTCGCCGTTTAGCTGTAATGGGACCGATGGTACTGCTGGTTCTTACCATCTCCTTTTTCCTGGTGCGTCTTGCGCCGGGCAATCCTTTTACGCGTGAAGGGCGACAGCTTCCCGATTCGGTGCTGAAGAACTTAAACGAGAAATACGGGCTTGATGAACCGCTTTACAAACAATACGCAAACTGGATCGGGCGAGTCCTTCACTTCGATTTCGGTCCATCAATTAAATATCCGGACAGAAATGTAAACGAGATCATCGGCGAGAGCATTACAGTCTCTGCCAGCATCGGAATCTTTGCTTATTTCATCGCGCTGCTTGTTGGTCTGTCGGGCGGAGTACTTGCCGGATATAAAAAGAATTCCTGGGCTGATTATCTTTCATCGACAGTGTCAGTTCTTGGTGTTTCGGTCCCTAACTTTATTCTTGGTCCACTGCTGGTTCTTGTCTTCTCGTTGACGCTTTACTGGCTTCCTCCGGCGCGAATCGAATGGCTGGCTATTGCCGGTCCCATCGATCTTCATTGGCTGATTGTCATATTCAGCGTCGTCGTTATCGCGATCTATATTGCCCTCGTCTATCTCGGATTAGGCGGGGTGCTCCTTAGAATCGTAAGCCCACTCACTCACGGAAATAAAAAGATTTCGTATGCAATTCTGGGAAGCACAGGTCTTGCAGGACTGTTTGTAATCGTCTTTTTATTGAGACCCTATCTGCATTGGCAAGGAGTCAGCTTCCCACTTTCGATAAAAATTCCGTCACTCCGATCTATCATTTTGCCTGCCGTGACCCTGTCTGCGGTTTATATTGCCTACATAATGCGATTGACGCGCAGCGGAATGGTCGAGACCCTCGGCCGGGATTACATTCGAACGGCGCGCGCAAAAGGCTTGAGCGAGCGACGAGTTATCTTTGTTCATGCTTTACGCGGAGCGGTGTTGCCGGTTGTAAGTTTCACCGGTCCGGCACTGGCTGGTCTGATCGGCGGGACGGTTGTTGTTGAAAAGATTTTTGCGATTCCGGGGCTGGGAAGTTATTTCATAAACGCCGCATTCAATCGAGACTATTTCCTGCTTTTGGGGATCACCGCTTTTGTTTCGACATTACTGATGCTGATGAATCTGCTGGTTGATATTACTTACGCAATAATCGACCCGCGAATAAGGTTTGAGCGATGAGCAGTCAGGTCAAGACAATTCGTTATGATAATCCGCAGATGTCGAACGACACCGGTAACAGTCCGTGGAAAAATGCGTGGCAGCGACTGCTCAAAAATAAGATAGCGGTCGCGGGCGGACTGTTGATCATTCTAATGATCGTGGCATCCCTGCTGGGTCCCGTCGTTATCAAGGCGCTGACCGGCTACACCTACGACTATATTCCTTCAGACAAATCATTGATTCGTGCAATGCCGCCTGACTGGCACCACTGGATGGGAACCGACGATTTAGGCCGCGATATGATGGCCAGAGTCCTTTACGGCGGTCGAATTTCCCTGATGGTTGGTTTGGTGGCAACGCTGATATCGCTCGTAATCGGTGTTACCTACGGCGCGATTGCCGGTTACTTTGGTGGCAAGACCGATAATATTATGATGCGGGCGGTAGATGTCCTCTACTCGCTGCCCTATATCATTTTGGTTGTAATATTACTGGCGCTGTTTAATCGAAGTCTGCTGTTGTTGTTCGTAGCGCTCGGCGCGATTTCCTGGCTCACAATGGCGAGGATCGTCCGCGGACAGGTCCTCGCAATCAAGAATCAGGAATTCATCGAAGCAGCCCGTGCTCTGGGCTTACCAAGCTCAACGATAATATTCAGGCACATAGTTCCGAACATTCTCGGACCGGTTATTGTTTACGCGACTTTGACAGTGCCTACAGTAATGCTGGAGGAGGCTTTCTTAAGCTTTCTGGGATTAGGTGTACAAGCGCCGCTATCGAGCTGGGGCGTGCTGGCAGCAGATGGCGCGCAGAAGATGGTGATATGGCCGTGGCTTTTGATATTTGCGGTTGCGGCCCTGTCGTTAACGCTTTTCAGTTTGAATGCGGTTGGTGATGGATTGCGCGATGCTTTTGATCCGCAAAACGCCGCATAAGATTGTCGTCGCGAATTTAGATATGTCGAAGAACAATGAAACTCCCCTGCTCTCCGTGCGGTCGCTCAGGACCCATTTCGACACGGATAGCGGTGTCGTTAAAGCCGTGGACGGGGTTTCGTTTGAATTAATGCGAGGCAAAACGCTCGGCATAGTCGGCGAATCCGGCAGCGGCAAATCTGTAACAAGTCTTTCCATTATTGGACTAATCCCACCAGCAGGAAAGATTGTTTCCGGCGAAATCAAATTTAACGGCGCCGATCTGACAAAACTAGATCCCGACGGAATGCGCAAGATTCGTGGTAAACAGATTGGAATGGTTTTTCAGGATCCGATGTCGTCACTGAATCCATTCCTGCGAATCGGAACGCAAATAGTCGAAGTGATTGAACAGCATCTTGACTTGTCCAGGCAGGACGCGCGAAAGAAAGCTGTTGCGATGCTGGAATTAGTCGGCATTCCTGATGCCGCTGCAAGAATCGATGACTATCCACACCAGTTTTCCGGCGGTATGCGCCAGCGCGCGATGATCGCAATGGCACTCGCGTGTTCACCGGCTTTGCTAATAGCAGATGAGCCCACAACTGCACTGGACGTTACTATTCAAGCTCAGATTCTGGACCTGATCAAAGATTTGCAGGAACGGATGGGAACTTCCGTAATCCTGGTGAGCCACGATCTTGGCGTTGTTGCCGGATCGACTGATCGTATATTGGTAATGTACGCCGGCTGTGTGATGGAGTATGGAGCAACGGACGATCTGTTTGACAGACCGCAGAATCCTTATACTCGCGCTCTGCTGCGATGCGTTCCGAATCCGGAGAACGACGGCGAAGAGTTATTTCAGATTGCGGGATCGCCACCTGATCCAGGACAATTGCCGCCTGGCTGTCCATTTGCTCCGCGGTGTCCGCAGGTATTCGATAAGTGCACGCAAAGTCCGCCGTTGTTTGAGACGAGCGATAATCACTACTCAGCTTGCTGGCTGCATGCCGGCAAGGAACAGTCCGTCACTCATAACATCTGAGAATAACGATGACAAACGGCAATCTCATAGAAGTTCAAGGCCTGCGAGTTCATTATCCAGCAGGCGCACGCTCTCTGCTGTCATTCGGAGATAAGAGAGTCGTCAAAGCCGTTGACGATATCAGTTTCGCAATCAAGCGCGGTGAAATGGTCGGGCTGGTCGGCGAGTCAGGTTGCGGTAAATCAACAACGGGTCGCGCAATGCTCAGGCTGGTTAAACCGACAGACGGAAGAGTGCTGTATCAAGGTCGTGACCTGGCGAGTTTAAAAAATTCTGAACTTAGGCCGCTGCGTCGCAATCTTCAGATGGTGTTTCAGGATCCTTATTCGTCACTTGATCCTAGAATGACGGTCGGCTCAATAATCGGCGAAGCGATCAGCACTCTTAAATCGGCGACTGATGCGAAAGCCCGTGTAAAGGATTTGCTGGAACAAGTGGGGCTGAGCTCTAACTCAATCAATCGATATCCGCACGAGTTCTCTGGCGGTCAACGACAGCGGATTGCAATCGCTCGGGCTCTTGCGACGCAACCCGAGTTCATTGTCGCCGACGAGCCGATTTCGGCGCTCGACGTTTCCATTCAGGCCCAGGTAATGAACCTGTTGAAACAGCTTCGACGGGACATGGGACTCGCGTTTCTATTTATCTCTCATGACCTGCGCGCAGTCCGACATATGTCGGATAGAGTAGCCGTAATGTATCTGGGAAAGCTGGTTGAAATTGCCGATGCGAATTCTATCTATAAGCAGCCACTGCATCCTTATACGCAGGCTCTGATATCAGCAGTCCCAATACCGAATCCAAAGCTAGAGCGCGAACGTCAGCGCATCCGCCTGAAGGGCGACGTCCCGTCGGCAATCAATCCGCCGGCTGGGTGCCGGTTCAATACACGCTGTCAGTATGTTGAAAAGAGGTGCTTTGAAGAAGAACCTTCCTTGCGCCAGGTTGGACAAAATCATTACGTATCCTGTCACTTGGTTCAACTGTCCGGTCCTAACAATTAATCAATCGCAGGGGGTCTATTCATGGCTGGTGAACTTGTAAAATTTGGGGACTGGATTAGCGAAGGGTGGAAGCTCTTTACACTGCAATGGCAAACATGGGTGTTGGCATCGTTATTTCACTTAATATTCGTACTCATAATAATCGGCTGTTACTTATTCGGAATCATGGTTCCTGTGTCAAGCGGCGGGGAACCAAATTTATTGATGTTCGTACCAATATTAATTGCGATCCCCATTTTCCTTCCGGCCTCGGTTTTTCTAAGTGGCGGGATGCACCGAATGGCACAGAAGCAGTTACGCGGCGAAACTATTTCAATAAAGGATGTCTTCTCTTGCACGGACTGCTTTGGGCGTCTTCTCATCGCAGCTATACTGACGGGAATCGCCGTATCCATCGGAGCCATGCTCTGCCTTTTTCCTGGCTATATCGTAACGGCAATGCTGTTTTTCACAGTTCCAATAATTGTGGATAAGAACGTTGGGGCAATCGAGGCGTTAGAACAAAGCTATGAACTGGTAAAACGTGACTGGCTGATGTTCACGCTGTTTGTATTTGTCGTAAATCTCATTGCGGGGATTGGCGCGAATCTTTGCATAGTCGGAATACTTATAACTGCACCTTTGCTATTCACGATCACTGCGGTTGCTTACAGGGATTGCTTTGGACTGGAAGGGGTGACTACGCTTGCCTTGTCAGGATTGCAAACTGATACGCCATATATCTACCGTTCACCAGCAGATGAAAACGCGATCTATTCCAGGCAGAACCCACAATGTCCACACTGCAACAGTTATATGCCCGTGACAGCGACATTCTGCCCAAAATGTGGATCAAGACCGTGATTCATCAGCGATATTCAGAACGAAACCTGTGAATTCTGCTTCCTGCGAACTCGCTTCATAAATCGATCGACATCGATCACTGCTCGCTGGTGAGTACCCGATCCAACCAATTCAGTTGAATCTGTAACCGTCACTTCAAACGTTATAATCACATCATCTATCGCCGTAACTTTCGCGGTTGAGGAAACAATCGAACCCACTGGTGTCGGAGCAAGATGTTGCACACTCACCAGGGTTCCGACCGAG
The DNA here is from genome assembly GCA_035652355.1 of Blastocatellia bacterium. GTDB lineage: Bacteria > Acidobacteriota > Blastocatellia > DASRDY01 > DASRDY01 > DASRDY01. The sequence goes on along the minus strand of DASRDY010000168.1, from coordinate 5,141 downwards.
ATATATCCATCCGGAAGCAGCGACTGTATTGCCCTTGCGGCAGTGTTCTCCATCAGCATAATCATCGCGGGCGTCGAAAACACAGGCGGCAGATCTTCGCGTAAAGACGCAATGGTCTTTTCAAACGTGACCTGCTGCTCAAGAGTCGCTTCTGTACCTATTTCGATCCTGTCAGTCGGATTTGTCATTGTTCTCCTTGTTGTGTAAGAGCGCTTCTAAAAAGGTTATTATAAACACGATGCGGAAACGATTTACACTCAAACTGAGAAGCAAAACGCTTGAGTTGGGCCGCCGAACTCTGATTATGGGCGTACTCAACGTAACTCCGGATTCCTTTTCGGATGGCGGACTCTATTATGCAACAGAGAAAGCCGTCGAACGGGCGCTGCAAATTGAAGCCGAAGGCGCGGACATCCTGGATATCGGCGGTGAGTCGACTCGTCCATCCGGCAAATCCTATGGCGAAGGCGAACGATATGTCAGCGCGCAGCAGGAGCAGGAAAGGATTCTGCCTGTTCTTGAAGCACTCCGCGGAAAACTGACGATCCCCATCTCCGTTGACACGTATAAAGGAGAAACCGCCGGAACAGCCATCAAAGCCGGTGCGGAAATAATAAATGATATTAGTGGCTTAAAATTCGATCCCGAAGTCGCCACTGTTGCCGCGGAATCTGGCGTTCCAATCGTCTTGATGCACACGCGTGGTAGACCGGAAGTAATGCAAAAGATGCCCCCTTCTTCTGACATATTTTCTGAAATCGCGTCATCATTTAACGAATCTGTCAGAGAAGCGGAGCGACTTGGCGTCAGCCGCGACCAGCTTATTCTCGACCCTGGGATTGGCTTTGGAAAGACAGTCAAGCAGAACTTCGAGCTGATCAATCATCTTGATCGATTTGAAACTTTCAATCTTCCTCTGCTTGTCGGGCCTTCGCGGAAATCATTTCTGGCAAAAACTGTGAACCGCCCTGCAAACGAGCTGTTGATCGCGACATCAGCCGCAGTGACAGCTTCTGTCGTCAGAGGAGCCCACATCGTCCGTGTGCACGACGTTCGCGCAATACGCGAAGCCTGCGACATTGTCGACGCCATAACCGTCGAATGACCCGGCGTCTGGACAGCAAGACGCGCCAACGGTACATTCATGGCGCAAAGCAAGGCACCCCTTTCGTTAATGAATGGAACGAGCAATTAACATATCCCACGCTATCAAACCGATCTCGATAGGTCGATTGTTCGGCGTTCCGGTTCAGCTAAACTGGAGCTGGTTTGTTATTTTCGCTCTGCACGTATGGGCAATTTCATCGCTTCGCTTTCCCGCGGTGGCGCCTGGATACCCGCCGTGGGAATATTGGGTGACCGGGTTCGTCGTCACTGGCGCTCTGCTGAGCTCGGTTCTTGCGCACGAACTTTCTCACTCTTTAATGGCAAAGGCTGAAGGCATTGGCGTCGACAGCATCACGCTGCATATATTCGGCGGTGTTTCCAGGATGCAGAGCGAATCGCCGAATCCGCTTTCCGACTTCCGTATCGGGATAGTCGGACCCGCCAGCAGTTTCCTGATAGGAGCTGTCTTCTACATAGTGCGTCAGGTTATTGGTTACTTTACGGATTCGCACTTGCTATTCGATGCATTTGGTTACGTGGGGTTGGTGAACCTGGCGCTTGCTGCGTTTAACCTCCTACCGGGATTTCCTCTCGATGGCGGCCGCGCATTACGTGCCTGGTTATGGAAACGAAAAGGCGATTACACGGCAGCGACGGTTGCGGCTTGTAAGTCAGGAAGGAACATCGCTTTTATCCTGATGTTCACGGGGATCATATTCGGGCTGCGCGCCGGCGAATACTTGATAGTAGCTTTCAGTATATGGGTCGGAATCTTTCTGCTGGATGTCGTGGCAACCAGTCTGCATCAGATTAAGGGAATAACAGGCGAGCGGCGAGCGGGTAACATAATGTTGCCTGCGGTCGATATCGCTCCTGATCTGTTGTTGTCCGAACTGGTAAACCGAATAGACAACCGCGACGCGCCTACCAGATATCCAGTAGCCGTGGACAAGAGACTTCACGGAATATTAACGCTCGAGCAGGTTCGTGAAATTCCACCAGAGCGGTGGGGAAAGATTCGCGCCCGTGATGTCATGCTGCCAGTCGATAGCTCACTGTTTGTAAGCAGTCGAGCTACAATCCCGCAAGTATCGGCGACCATGAAGAAAAATGGATTAGGGTTTGTTGCGGTAATCGATGGAGATGGCTTTCTGGTCGGCGCAATTACGGCTGATAAGCTCAAGCGCATAAAGGACTGACTCTTTCCGCAGCTTCATGAATAAACGGTTATTGAACATCGCCCATCGCGGAGCTTCGGCCTGGGCGCCGGAAAACACGATCTCCGCATTCAAACTTGCTCTTGAGATGGGCGCCGATGGATTCGAGCTCGACGTTCAACTGACTCGCGATGACCAGGCCGTCGTGATTCACGACGGCAGCGTGAACCGAACCACGAATTCGGTCGGCCGCGTCTCTCAGATGATCCTGGCTGACCTGAAGCGACTGGATGGAGGTTCGTGGTTCAACAGCAAAAGACCCGGCAGAGCAAAAACAGAATACATCGACGAGAAGATTCCTACACTTGCGGAAGTTCTCGAACTGGTTAAAGCGTCGCGCTGCATTGTCTATATCGAATTGAAATTCACTCGAGATTCGCGCGAGGGTCTCGAAGAAAAAGTCGTTAAACTGATTGACGAGTTCAACCTCTCAAAACATGTGGTAATCGAATCCTTCGTGCACGATGCAATCAGGCAAGTAAAAAAGATCGCTCCGGCTTTACGAACATCGGCATTGTTCGCGCCAGGTATCACGATGCGCCGATTGTCGAGCAAAGATATAATTAAAGCTGCAAGCGACTGCAGAGCTGACGAAATCGCGTTGGAAAAGACGATGGCAACGAATCAGGTTGTACGCGCCGTGAACGAAGCGGGCTTGCCAATCGTAATATGGACGGTAAACAGCAATCTCGATCTGCAGCGCGGCATTCAGCAGGGAGTGAAAGGAATCATCACTAATTATCCGGACAGACTATCGTCCATTGAATCCAGCAACGGCCTGAATTAGCGGTCACGTAAAGAATGGCAAAGAAATCCCCGGAAGCGCGCATATTTGTTCGAACCGATTACACGATCGAGCAGCGCCGCCTGGGAAAGGTCCCTGTTGATCGGATCAGCTCCGATTACACAATAATCGCAATCCTGGACGGCGACTGCCGAATTACGACAAATGGTGAAACCGACGAACTTCATAGTGGAAGTATCATCCTGCTCAACCCCAATCAGACTTGCAGCATCGCAGCCGCAAAGAATTTGGTCGAGGCACTCTTTGTATTTCTGCCGGCTGTCTACGTTTATCAGGTCGCCGGACGATTGCAACCAGTTAACAACAGCGAATTGCTGTTTCGCGAGCTCTCATTCAACGGAACAGACCGAGCGCAGTTCTTAGTGGAGACGATTTCCGAAGAATTAAGCAGCGACGCAGCCGGCCGCACCGTGGTTATAGACGCGACAATCAGCCAGTTAACTGTGTACCTTTTGCGCAATATGATGAACGCGCGACGCAGCCTGACCCTGGAATTGTCCAGAGTCGGCGTTGTCGATCGCCGACTACGTCGTGCAATTGAATTCATGCATTTGCGCAGCGCGGAGGAATTGAGCCTGAGCGCGATTGCTTCTGAAGCTTTCTTGAGCGCATATCATTTCGCGCGACTATTCAAACGCCTGACCGGCCAGACGCCCCACAATTACCTGGCCAACATTCGGATCGATCGCGCCAAACAATTGCTGGCAACCTCCGACTTACCGATAAGTTCGATTGCGTCGCAGGTCGGTTACGAGAACCAAAGCCATTTTGCAAAGCTCTTCCGCTCTTCCACAGGCCTCACTCCAAAAGAATATCGCGCCGGAGCAATTCAGCGGCAATAAACAGCAAGATCGCACGCGACAGGTTTCTTTAACAGCGCTATAAATTATCCGTGCCTGTATGCCACCCGCCGATGGGACTTCCGCTCCCCGATCTTCAGAGTGCTCAGGACACAGTTTAATTACGACACAAAGGAGAATATCTGAATATGATCAGTAAAGGTGTGGAGTTAGCCGAGCCAAAAGGCAAACTTGGTGTATTGCTGGTTGGACTTGGCGCTGTCAGCACGACCTTCATTGCGGGAGTCGAGGCCATCAAACGCGGACTGAGCGAGCCAATCGGCTCGCTAACGCAGATGGGAACCATTCGTCTTGGCAAAAGAACTGAAGGACGCTCGCCGTTGATTAAAGACTTTGTTCCACTTGCGGATATCGGTGATCTGGTTTTTGGGGCATGGGATATTTTCGAAGACAACGCTTACGAATCTGCAGTTCATGCCGGCGTACTTGACCGAACCTTGATTGACCAAATCAAACCGCAGCTTTCAAAAATAAAGCCGATGAAAGCAGTCTTCGATCAGAAATACGTAAAGCGTCTTTCCGGGGATCACGTCAAGACGGGCAAAACTAAAATGGATTTGGCCGAACAGTTGATGGCCGATATGCAGGAGTTTAAGAAGGCTAACAAATGCTCGCGCCTTGTTGTTGTCTGGTGCGCGTCGACTGAGGTCTTCACCAAACCAAGCGCGGTTCACAAGACTGTCGCCGCGTTTGAAAAAGCGTTGAAAGAAAACTCTCCGCAAATCGCTCCGTCGATGATATATGGTTACGCCGCATTGAAACTTGGAATTCCATTCGCCAACGGCGCGCCGAATTTGACTGTCGATACGCCGGCGCTTTTGCAGCTTGCGGCTCAAAACAACGTGCCAGTTTGCGGCAAGGATTTTAAAACCGGCCAAACCTGGATGAAAACGATCATCGCGCCCGGAATCAAGGCGCGCCTCTTAGGCTTGCACGGCTGGTACTCAACTAACATTCTGGGCAACCGTGACGGCGAAGTTCTGGACGATCCGGGTTCATTTAAGACAAAAGAAGAATCGAAACTGTCGGTACTCGAACACATCTTGCAGCCGGAGATTTATCCGCAGCTCTATAAAGACTTCAGCCACCTGGTGCGTATTAACTATTACCCGCCTCGCGGAGATAATAAAGAAGGCTGGGACAACATTGATA
>DASRDY010000167.1:0-65439 GCA_035652355.1 Blastocatellia bacterium | reverse complement strand
CAATGCTAAATATGGAGCGACAAATTCCCATTCCTCGTCAGTTACATCACTCGGATACCGTTTCTCTTTATCTCTCATTCGGCCACGGTACCATGCTAAACTATTGCGGGTCCAGCACTAAAGTTAATAACAGGCTCTAAGAGTGTAGAATATCCTTAGTTTTACATTTCTCGTATTAACATATTTCCTTTTGGCTATTCACAGGAATACTTGCATCTCCACGATACAGAAAGGTTAACTTGAAAACGGGTTTAGATATCCTGTATGTTGACGATCATGGTGATACAGCATATTTAATGAACCTTGCGCTTGAACGAGCAGGTCATAATGCGATTACCGCCGTAACATCCGATCAAGCTATAGCGTTGATTCAGCAGCAGGAATTCGATTTATACATATTCGATATTCGTATACCGGAAATTGACGGGCTCCAGCTTTGTAGACGAGTTCGAACGCTTCACCCAAAGAAAATCATTATTATCTTCTCCGCCCTGGAGTATGACGACTGCAGACAAGCCGCTTATGATGCTGGAGCAACGATGTACATAGGAAAGCAATATGGTATCGAGGTAATTGTTGCTATTGCAAACGAAATGCGTGACACAATGCCCGTTTCACCATAGGAAAAGTGTAGAGATTAATCCACCTGGATTAATCTCTACACTGAACCTTTTCAGTCAATGTTGTAGGTTTTCTGGTGGATTATTTTGTCCACCAGTTTTCAGTCCAAGAACCACGTCTTTAAGTCAGATCCTGAGTTTGAAAACGAAGCGCTTGTTGGCTATGAGCCAGAACCTGACAGTATTATGTAGGACAAGGGTCTCTCAAATAGAGGGACCCAATTGATTTGCGAGTTTTAGGAATTTACTTAATAGCTTGTATGAATTTGCCTTTACTCGCTCGTGGTAAACCTCCAACTCTATTCTACCAACTCTCTGACGGTTGAGGTGAGAACCTCAGCGTCGAGAGGTTTCCTCAAAACGCAATTCGCACCCGCCTCCCTGGCCTGCTTAACGGGTCCGCTGCTGTACGCAGTCATGGCAATGACTGGTATCACCGACAATTCCTTGTTTGCTCTTATGTATTGAATAAGCTCAACCCCAGAGACCCTTGGCATCATCAAATCGGTAACAACTAGATCAGGTTTATTCTGGCCAAGGAGTTCCAGAGCTTCGGCGCCGTCTCCTGCTGGCGTCACGAAAAATCCCGCATTTTCCAAAAACATCTGTAGCAGAGCGCAGGTATCAGGGTAGTCTTCGACAAGCAGAATCGAAATCTTGTTCATAATTTTCTCTTTAGATTAAGTGCCTCAGAACGCTCGATCTGGACTGCAAAAGTGCAAAATCCTTTTTAGGTCGAGCGGGCTACTGTCTGATCGATATCTTAAACCCAATGAGCCGTATTACGCAATCCTTCCATTTCTCGATGCCTGGCAATTTTCAATAGGAATCGTCTTAATGAAACGTCTACCGATGTTCATCACCTGCGGCAATGTGCTATTTTTGGGAAGGTACATTATTGAATTACACTTGAAGCTTGAATTAGCAAGTGCTAGGATTCAATTCCTTTTGTCCCCAGTGAGTTAAAGCCTCTGCGAAATCCGAACCTGTCATAGAAACAAGAGCAAGTCTGTTTCGCAGATACGCAGTTGTTTAGGCAAACGAAACTAACTACATAGGCAGCACAGTTGTCCAAAGATAACCCCAAAACATCGGAAAAAGAGTTAGAGAAATTGCGGCTGCAGGTAACCAAGCTTGAGCAGGCTGAGCTTGCACAGCACTGGTTAACTGCCATTATTGAATCTGCCGAAGACGCGATCATCAGCAAAACTCTTGATGGCGTTATTACAAGCTGGAACAAAGGTGCGGAGCAGATCTTCGGTTACACACCGGAAGAAGCGATAGGCAAACCTGTCACAATTCTGATCCCGGACGATCACCAGGACGAAGAACCTGTCATACTTGCCCGCATCCGAAACGGAGAGCGAATCGAGCATTACGAGACTATTCGCCGCCGCAAAGATGGTAGATTGATTAACATCTCTCTGACCGTATCTCCTATCAAAGATCGAAATGGCAAAATCACCGGCGCCTCAAAAATTGCCCGCGACATCACTGCCCGCAAACAGGCTGAAACAGCGTTGCAGCAGAAGGAGCAGGAACTGAGGGATTTCATTGAAAGGGCAGCGGTGGGATTGCATTGGGTCGGTCCTGACGGGATCATCATGTGGGCAAATCAGACCGAACTGGATCTGCTTGGCTATACCAGCGAACAATACATTGGCCGCCACATAGCTGAGTTCCATGCAGATCAAGTTGCCATCAACGATATTCTCGCAAGACTCGCGAATAAGGAGACGTTAATTGATCATCCGGCACAACTGCGATGTAAAGACGGCTCGGTCCGGCATGTGCTGATAAGCTCCAATGTTCGATGGGAAGGCGACAAATTCATTCACACTCGTTGCTTCACTCGAGACATCACAGAGCTCAAACATATTGAGTCAGAGCGCGAACAGTTGCTGCAACGCGAGCGCGAAGCGCGAATGCAGGCCGAGGCCGCCCAGCAGCGGGCGGAAGAAGCGAGCCGATTGAAGGACGAGTTTATAGCGACTGTTAGCCATGAGCTTAGAACACCGTTAACGTCAATGCTGGGCTGGGTACGATTGCTGCGCTCTGGAAAGCTTGACGCTGGTACAAACGAAAAAGCGCTAGAAATAATTGAGCGCAACGTGAAGTCTCAGGCTCAATTAGTCGAGGACCTGCTTGATATATCTCGTATCGTCACGGGACGGCTGCGTTTAGACGTCCGTCCACTGGAGTTGACTTCGGTAATAACCGCAGCCGTTGAGGCTATTCACCCGGCAGCGGAAGCAAAAGGCATTCGTATCCAGACAACGCTCGACTCTGGTGCAGGTCCGGTCTCAGGAGATTTCGAGCGCCTGCAACAGGTGGTGTGGAATTTGTTGTCAAACGCAGTCAAGTTCACTCCGAAGGGAGGACGCGTTCAGATCCATCTCGAACGTATTAACTCTCACGTTGAACTAACCGTAAGCGACACCGGAGTAGGCATTAACCCTCAGTTTCTGCCAAGAGTCTTTGAACGATTTACGCAAGCTGATAGCTCTAATACGCGCGTGCACGGTGGACTTGGAATGGGGCTGGCCATTGTGAAGTCCATTGTCGAACTGCACGGTGGCACTGTTATGGTAGACAGTGCGGGCGCGGGCAACGGTACGACTTTCGTGGTTAGACTACCAATTATGGTTGTCCGCCGCGAATTAATCGATGCAGAGCGAGTCCACTCCAAAGGATGGGGCGACATAACATTTGATTGTCCTCCTGAGATCAGCGGACTACAGATACTCATAGTTGATGATGAGGCAGACACTCGCGAGATGCTACAGACTCTGTTCGAGCAGTGCCAAGCAACTGTCGAAACAGCGGCGTCCGCTTCCAAGGCATTAGAGATACTGGATCGCTGGCTACCGGATATTATCATTGCCGATATCGGCATGCCCGGCCAAAATGGCTACGAGTTAATCCGTCAAATTCGCACACGGGGACCAGAAGCAGGAGGCCGAATTCCAGCTGTCGCTTTGACCGCTTTTGCTCGCGTTGAAGACCGCGTGAAGGCCTTAGGAGCTGGATATCAAATGCATGTTGCCAAACCGGTAGAACCAGGTGAACTTATTTCCATCGTTGCCAGCTTGACGAGCATCATAAACCGCAATTAGAGGGCTATTACAACTAATACGCCTGATTGTGGTTGAGCTGTCGCATAGGCGTAGGCAGGCCTTCAAAAAATTCTGGAATGTGCGGCAAGATATCATTCAGCGAGTCGGCAGTGTCCTGCGTAAAGCCAGCCTTTGGGTAAGCACAAAAGAGCGAGAACGCTTGACTTCGGCATAACTTATTCCAAAGGTATTCTAATCGAACTGTAGCTGCTTGGTCCCCTCTTGCCCATAGCAGGGCGACCATCTCACCAAACGCGCGCACTCGACGATCATTTCTGCTCGCACGCGCAATAAGCTCGGTGACGAGAGCAGCGAAAAGCTCATCATCGGGCCATTGCTTCACCATAAATTTGGCGAGTGCCTCTTCAGCATTTAACGGGATATATTGATCTTGCGATTCGGCAGCGCCCACATCTATACCGTCTCCCTTCAGCCGATCAGAAAGCGCTTTCAGATGTGAGGAAGTCGCGATAACAATTGCGGCATCTCCCACTTTAAGTCCACCGCCAACGAAGCCAGACAGAGTATCCAGCAAAACTTCATCGTCTTCATAGAACGTTGCCACATGCTCGGAAGGGGCAATTTCTCCCCAGAATACTGCCGTTTTGGACTCGAAATCAAAATTGCCGTTCATATTATCCCTCCCGCATAGCTATCGTAATATAACACGAACAGAATTGATTAATAAGGCTAGAACTCTTCGCTATGTCAGGCAGTCAACATTACAGCGGCTACAGTACTGAATGAAACAGACTGTCTTGCATCATTATGGATGGCCGAAAATCGCGGACACATATGCGACGATTGCTGTCTTTACTCTAGTGGCGACGTCTCGCTAAAATCGCTGTTTCGCCGCTTGCAATTTTGAGGTCGGTCGACTACGATTTGCGAGTTTTCGCTCTCATCCCCAGTTAACCTTTACCCGATCGTTCATGAAGTTTGTCAAACCTGGATACATTTATTGCAGCGAAATTTTTCCGGAAATATGACCTTGGCGAGGAATAGAAATGGAACAACAAGTCAATAAACAAGAACCAGTGGGTGCACTGAATATACCACTGGAGCGCGATGTTTTTCTGCGAAGTCTGATTCGTGAGCTTGCTGGCACGTTACAAGATGTTGTCGGTATCGACGAAGCATCAGGGTTTGTCAGTGTAGTTGGTCAAAATATTGGTCGCCAGATCGACCATGACTATAAGGCCGCTCTTAAAGTTGAAAACTTAAGCCGTAATGAAGTCGGACAGGTATTGATTGATTTGAAACGGCGCATCCAGGGAGATTTCTTTATTATTGAAGAGAGTGATGAAAAAATCGTATTCGGAAATCGAGTCTGCCCATTTGCTGAAAAGGTCATTGATCGTCCCTCAATGTGTATGATGACTTCGAACGTCTTCGGCTCAATCGCTGCAGAGAATTTGGGTTATGCCAAAGTGGAGCTGCAACAAACAATTGCGACGGGATCTGAGACTTGTCGGGTGGTTGTATATCTTAAGCCGAATTCGGAAGCGGATGCGGCCAGAGGCAGAGAATACTTCAAGGGAGATGATATTGGGTGAGCTCAATCACTTTCTTGAATTGGCGCTGATTTTGCCAGAACCACTCTGTCTGGTCTCAGGTAAAGGCCAGCTTTTGGGAGTTAATCCTGCTCTTGCGAATCTAATAGGAGTAAGGCAGGAACGGCTGACTGGCAAATTCCTTGTCGATCTCGTTGCTGATCCTTAAACAAAAGTGCGACAGTATCTGCGTCTTTGTTCAGGGAGCAAAGCGATGATGCTTGGCTCTCTTAACTGGCGTTCTAACGGCAGTTTTGTCAGGTGTAAGTGTGAAGGTGCGGTCCTTCAGCCGCGGTCATCTGACAACCCGGCTATAATTCTTCTCCGATCGAATCCCAAAGAGACAGCCACAAGTCGATTCATCCTGCTAAATGAAAAAATCGACGCACTTGCCAAAGAAATTCGTGAGCGCCGACTAGCAGAGCAAGAAGCACACCAACAGGGCGAGCAGCTAAGAGTAACATTGGCCAGTATCGGTGACGCTGTGATTGCAACCGATGCTACTGGACTGGTTACTTTCATGAATGCGGTGGCAGAATCGCTGACCGGTTGGACAATGCTGCAATCCATTGGACGGCCGCTGAGCGAGATATTTCATGTCGTTAATGAGCATACACGAGAAATTGTTGAAAACCCCGTTGCCAAGGTCGCGCAACAGAAAACGATTGTTGGCCTCCACAATCACACAGTGTTGATTGCGAAAAATGGCATTGAGCGTCTAATTGATGACAGCGGTGCTCCAATTAAAGATGCGGCCGGTAAACTAATAGGGGTGGTTCTCGTATTTCGAGATGTTACTGAACGCAAACAAGTTGAACAGCAACGCGAACGTCTACTGGGATTAGAACGAGAAGCGCGGGCACAAGCAGAACTTGCAAGTCGGATCAAAGACGATTTTTTAGCTACAGTTTCGCACGAACTGCGCACACCGCTTAATGCGATAATGGGCTGGGCTAACCTGATGCGTCGCAGTAAAATGCCTCTAGAAAAGGTCTATGACGCGCTGGAAATTATAGAACGCAATGCCCAAGCACAATCTCAGATAATCAACGATATTCTCGATGTTTCCAGGATTATATCAGGAAGACTGCAGGTTGAAGCAAAACTTAATTCCTTGATTCCTGTTATTGACGCAGCGCTGGACGCTGTACGGCCTGCTTCAGAGGCAAAGGAAATCCGACTGCAGCTGCTTGTTGATCCAAGCACCGGGCCAGTGCTTGGCGACGCCAATCGCCTGCAACAAATTGTCTGGAATCTGCTTACCAACGCGATCAAATACACTCCAAAGGGAGGGCTGGTCCAGATTCAATTGGAACAAGTAGACTCTAATGTCGAACTTACTGTTAAGGATACGGGCATTGGCATAAAACGCGATTTCCTGCCTTTCGTCTTTGATCGCTTTCGCCAGGCAGATTCGGCTACAACACGAAAGGTGGGAGGACTGGGTTTGGGTCTCGCGATTGTTCGTCATCTAGTCGAACTTCAAGGAGGAACTGTTTCAGCAGAGAGCGAAGGCGAAGGACAGGGCGCAACATTCAAGGTTCGATTTCCAATTGCGGTCGTAACGGGCAATTTTTCCCAAAGCCCAGCGGAACTATTCCGTGAAAAGGAGCAACCAGAGCAATCACCTTACGAAGCAAATCTTTCAGGCCTGAGAATACTTGCCATCGATGACGAGCCGGACGCCAGAGCATTACTCGAAGCGGTGCTGAGTCAGTGTGGAGCAGATGTAAAAACCGCGGCCTCCTCGGAAGAAGGGCTGGAAATAATAAAGGGTTGGAGGCCAAACGTTATAGTCTCTGACATAGGCATGCCCGAAGAAGATGGCTATAGATTTATACGACGTGTACGGGCGCTCCCACCAGAAGAAGGCGGTGACACTCCTGCCGCGGCATTAACTGCTTATGCCAGGGCTGAAGATCGCTTGCGTGTTCTGTCGTCCGGATATCAGACCCATTTGCCTAAACCCATTGAGCCAGCGGAATTGGCAGCAGCCGTGGCCAGTCTTGCGAAGAGAAGCGGAAGGAGATAATACAGGACATCGACAACCAGTTGGCGGTTGCTCTTGAAATCGGATCGTTGTTGTACGGACAGACAGAATCGCGAAGAAGCCGAGCACGGCAACCGAGCAAAGGATGAGGTTCTTGCGATGGATTCTCATGAACTCCGAACCTAGGGTCGGCATTGATCGGATGGAGTCGTTTGCTGTCTGATCCTAATGTACGCACAACGCGATTTATGCGATAGAGCGGAGCAACAAAGCACAGGTTTAGTTAATAACGACCTTTTAGTGTCTTTCGCGATGGTCTGCGGCTAAGGCGATAGAGCTTTTACGACAACTGCATCCTGATGTGCTAATCAGCGATATTGCCATGCCTGGCGACGACGGTTTAGGTTTAATTGGAATGATGCGGTCATTGCCATCCGAATTTGGCGTTCAAATCCCAGCTATCGCTTTGGCGGCTATGACAGGGAAAAAAATGAAGACCATTTTAGCGGACGGCTTTCAACTGCATTTGTTGAAATCTACAGAGGCAAACGAATTGGCCGCAACTGTTTCGAGTGTTATAAATAATGTGAGATCGTGATTGGCCTTGCTCCACTATTACGCATTGATTGGGGAGTTTGCTGGCGCAGATTTCAAGCGATTCATTAATTTCTTCGAAAAGTATGATGCAAGTTAAAATAATCCATCTGTTCCAAGATCGGCAGGTCAGCAATGCAAGAAACTCGAGGCAAGAAAACCTCCCCTGAAGAATCCCTGCTTCTTTCAGCTGGCGGGGAGATGGGTGATAGGATTCATCATTTCGAATGGTCAAAGACACCCTTAGGACCTATTTCATCCTGGTCACCGAGCCTCAAAATGATGGTTCGGTTTCTGCTGGCCAACCGCTTTCCGCTTCTGCTCTGGTGGGGACCGCAATTTATTCAAATTTATAACGATGCTTATATTCCAATATTGGGTACAAAGCATCCGCATCCAGGATTAGGGCGGCCCGTCAGCGTGTGCTGGTCAGAAATCTGGAATATTCTGCGGCCACTTATTGAAACACCCTTCAACGGCGGACCAGCCACTTGGATGGAGGACATCCTCCTCGAACTCAATCGCTATGGTTTCGTTGAAGAGACCCACTTCACGATCGCTTATAGTCCCGTACCGGACGAAACAGTGCCTGGCGGAATTGGCGGAGTTCTGGCAACGGTACACGAAATAAGTGAAAAGGTCGTTGGCGAGCGTCGCATAACTGCATTGCGCGACCTTGGAACGAGCGCAGTCGAAGCTAAGACGGCAGAAGAAGCGTGCGCTATAGCCGCAGAAACCCTGGCAAAGCATCCAAAGGACATTCCTTTTGCTCTGATCTATCTGATTGACCCAACTGAAAAGCAAGCGCGGCTGGCGGGAAGTGCAGGCTTAGCTCCAGGCGGCCCGGCCAGCCCACTGATCATCGAGTTAGATGACAGAATGACTGAATCGCAACCGTGGCCACTGGCTGAAACGGTAAGAACGGAGACTTTGCAAACAGTCAAAGATTTATTGGGTCGATTTGGCGAGTCAGTACCGGCGGGGCCTTGGTCTGATCCGCCGCGAGAGGCCGTAATAACACCAATTCACTCCAATATTGCACATCGCCTGGCTGGTCTGTTAGTCGTGGGGGTCAGCTCGCGTCTTCGGCTCGACGATTCGTATCTTAGCTTTATTGAACTGGCATCCAGACAGATTGCCACTGCAATCGCCAATGTGCGTGCTTATGAAGAGGAAAAACGGAGAGCCGAGGCGCTGGCTGAGATCGATCGCGCAAAAACCGCCTTTTTCTCTAATGTCAGCCACGAATTTCGCACCCCGCTGACCCTGATGCTGGGTCCTTTGGAGGACGCCGATATCCATGACGCTTAACGCAGTACAAAAAGGCGAACTTCAGGTCGTACATCGAAACGGATTAAGACTGTTAAAACTGGTGAATACGCTCCTGGATTTCTCACGTATTGAGGCCGGGAGAGTCCAGGCCACTTACCAGCCGACGGATTTATCAAAATTTACGGCGAATCTGGCAAGCGTTTTTCGTTCCGCAATAGAACGCGCCGGGATGCAGCTTATTGTTAGTTGCCCTCAGCTGTCAGAACTTGCGTATGTTGATCGTGATATGTGGGAGAAGATTGTTTTGAATCTTCTTTCGAATGCTTTCAAATTTACTTTCGAAGGATCAATCACGGTCAGCGTCGCATCGGGGGAAGGTGCGATCGAGTTGCGTGTCAGCGATACAGGAATTGGTATTGCCGAAACTGACCTGCCGCGGCTATTCGAACGGTTTCACCGGGTGCGCGGTGCGAAGTCGCGAAGCCATGAAGGTTCAGGAATCGGACTGGCGCTGGTGCGAGAGCTGGTCAAGCTCCATGGCGGAAGCATTGACGTTGAGAGTAAACCCGGCAAAGGAACAACATTTACTATTTCAATCCCAACTGGCTCTTCGCATCTTCAACCAGACCGAATCAGTGCAGAACGAACTTTATCGTCAACCACGGTAGGCGTTGAAGCCTATGTCGAAGAAGCGCTGCGCTGGTTGCCCGGGGAAATTGAAACAGAAGGCGGAACAGACCTGGTCGAGCCGCCGGCTGGCGAAGCACTTCTAACAGCAGACTTCTCCAAAAAGATCCTTTTGGCCGATGATAACGCAGATATGCGCGATTATCTAAGGCGCATTTTGAGCCGCTACTGGAAAGTGGAGACTGTTCCCGACGGGAACTCGGCTCTCCAGGCAGCACGCGAGCGACTTCCTGATCTGATAGTAAGCGATGTGATGATGCCGGGAATGGATGGGTTCGAGCTCCTGCATGAACTCAGGTCTGACGTATACTCTAGAGAGGTACCGGTCATTCTGCTTTCCGCTCGCGCGGGTGAAGAATCACGGATAGAAGGACTGCAGGCCGGAGCAGATGATTACCTGACGAAACCTTTCAGTGCCCGCGAGCTTGTTGCGAGAATTGCTGCGCATTTGGAAATGGTGCGTGTACGACACGAATCCATAGAGGCTGTGCGTCGTAGCGAGGAGAGATTCCGTGCTTTTGTCACTGCCAGTTCGGATGTGGTATATAGCATGAGTCCTGACTGGCGCGAGATGCGTTATCTACAGGGTCAGGACTTCATTCCCGATACCACAGACCCAAGTCGATCCTGGCTTAGTAAATACATTCATCCTGATGATCAGCCACAGGTACTGGCCGCCATCGAGAAGGCAATCAAGACAAAAAGCATATTCGAATTGGAACATCGGGTGATTCGAGTAGACGGCAGCCTTGGCTGGACCTTCTCACGCGCAATTCCCTTGCAGAACGAGCAAAATGAAATCATAGAGTGGTTCGGCGCGGCCAGCGATGTTACAGAACGCAAGCAGGCAGAAGAAGCGTTGAGTGAAACTACTGCTCAATTAGAGGCCGAGACAGCAGCACTGGCCAAGCTTAACGACGCGAATTCACGTCTCTGGTGCAGGTCAAGCCTGGAAGAGGGACTGGATGAAATACTTGCCGCTTCAATCGAATTGCTGAACGCCGACATGGGCAATATCCAGATTCTGGATGTAAAACGTCAGGTGCTTACAATCGCCGCTCAGCGAGGCTTTAAGCAGGACTTTCTCGACTTCTTCCGCGAAGTAACTGTTGCGGATGAATCTGCGTGCGGAAGAACACTACGCTCGGGTAAACGCGTCGTTATAGAAGACGTTGAAACTGATGAGCCGTATACACCACTCCGAGCAGCTGCCCGAGCAGCCGGCTATCGCGGAGTACAGACCACTCCGCTTATCGGCCGTGATGGCGAACCGTTGGGCATGCTCTCCACCCACTTTAAGTCTCCTCATCGGCCCAGTGAGCATGATTTACGCCGGCTCGATTTGTATGCCAGTCAGGCAGCCGGTTTTATAGAACGCTGTCGCATAGAAGAAGCGTTGCGAGAACAGGCTGAAGTCATTGAGACGGTTAATAAGCTAGGGCAGACGCTTTCGGCTGAGCTCGATCTGCAAAACCTGATACAGGCTATCACCGACGCTTCGACGGACCTAACTGGAGCACGCTTTGGTTCCTTCTTCTACAACGTGACTGACGAGCAGCGCGGCTCATACATGCTTTACACACTTTCGGGTGTACCTCGCGAGGCTTTCGCTCACTTTCCAATGCCCCGCAACACAGACATCTTCGCTCCGACGTTCCGTGGAGAAGGAACAGTACTCATTGACGACGTTAAGAAAGATCCGCGATACGGCAAGAGTTCCCCTTACTATGGAATGCCCCCTGGACATCTGCCGGTGGTGAGCTATCTGGCAGTGCCAGTAGTCTCACGATCAGGCGAGGTTCTGGGCGGATTGTTTTTCGGCCATCCCGAAGTCGGTGTTTTTACAGAGCGCGACGCACGCACTGTGGAAGGACTGGCGGCGCAGACGGCAATAGCGATGGACAACGCTCGGCTATTTGAGGCTGCGAAGCGTGCGCGTGCTGAGGCTGAGAAGGCTGCCGCCGAGAACGAGCAGTTGTATGTCGAGGCTCAGCGACTAGGTCGGCTAAAAGATGAATTTCTTGCTACCGTTTCACACGAATTGCGCACGCCATTAATGTCCATTTTAGGCTGGTCCACCATGCTGCGCTCCGGGCAGTTTAGTGGAGAACGGGCCAATAAAGCACTAGAGACAATAGAGCGCAATGCACGAGCGCAAGCTCAGATTATTGAAGATTTGCTGGATGTCTCTCGAATCATAACCGGCAAACTTCGCATTGACGTTCGGCCCGTTGATCCGGGTTCCTTTATAGACGCCGCAGTGGAAGCTGTGCGCCCTGCCGCCGAAGCGAAAGGAGTACGCTTGCAGAAGATCCTGGATACCGGCGTTGCCTCAGTATCTGGAGACCCCGTACGATTGCAACAGGTTGTCTGGAATTTGCTTTCAAATGCCATCAAATTCACTCCGCGCGATGGGCGAGTACAAATTCGACTGGAGCGAGTAAATTCCCACATAGAGATTATAGTCAGTGATACAGGAGCAGGTATCGAGCCTGAATTTCTGCCTTATGTATTCGACCGCTTCCGGCAGGCAGACCAGGCCACCACACGGCAATACGGTGGCATGGGGCTTGGCCTGGCTATCGTGCGGCATTTGGTTGAGCTCCATGGCGGTACGGTTAAAGCCGAAAGTCAAGGCAAAGGACAGGGCTCAACATTTAGAGTGCACCTACCCGTTGCGCCTGTTTATCAGATTGACGCAGAGGGCGAGCGAGTACACCCGGCAGCCAGGGAAGAATTGTCTTCTCTCCAATGCGATGAAAGGCTGGATGGTGTCCGAGTGCTGGTGGTGGACGATGAAGCTGATACGCGCGAGTTGTTAAAAATCGGATTGGAACAGCACGGCGCAGAGGTTTCTCTGGCGGGATCAGTACATGATGCCTTAAAAGTCATTGAGGCTGACACTCCGGATCTGCTGATCAGCGATATTGGAATGCCAGTCAAGGATGGTTATGAATTGATCCGACGCGTGCGCTCTTTACCTCTGGAAAAAAGCGCTCGCCTACCAGCAATTGCACTGACCGCCTATGCCCGGAATGAAGATCGTTTGAAAAGTCTTAAGGCGGGTTACCAGATGCACATATCAAAGCCAGTCGATTTGGCAGAATTGGTTATAGTCGCTGCCGGCTTAGTTCAACGTGGCAGATAGCGTTTCAGATGGCGGCGAGATCCCAGATACAAATTTGCATCGAGCAGGCATGCACCACTTGGAGATAGCCGAGCTATGGGGAGGGCTGGATATGAAGCTGGAGTCACGATCGACATAAATAAACCAGAGAGGGCTTGAAATAATTCAGCAAATCGCAACAACCATGCGGAATGTATCCCTAGCCAAACAGAATGATCAACGCGTTTTCACAACATCGGCATAAGATTCAGGACGCGAGCAATACAGGCCAGCAAAATTTGACAAATTTTTTTGGATCCGCCAACATGGCCCATGTCGGAGTGGCCATCGGTCGCCTATCTACCGGGTAGAGGTCAACATCTTATCATTTCCCCTCTTAATTAAGCCAATTTTTTTGCCCTCGTTACAGTGAATCGCTACTCATAAATTCGATCACCTGAAACCCTCGATAGATAACCGATATCTCTGCATTAAACAAAGTCATATGAAGACCAAACAATTTGAAAATCCGCATAATGGTGCGGGAAATCTGAGAAATACGGACCTCTTTGAGCGCCTAGAAACGCTTTGGACGATCACTGAAGTCGCCACAGTTCTAAAAGTACCGAAAAGCTGGGTGTACGAACGTACACGTAGGCGAGGCGCAGACACATTGCCGCATATAAAACTGGGCAAATACGTCCGATTTGAACCAGAGGCAATCAAGAATTATTTAGAAAACCAGCGCAAATCGGCTCTGGGCCTATAGACCGCCATGAATCCCATAATTACAATTACTCCACAAATGCACGAAGAGTCAGTGAGAGGCGGAAAGGAAACTCTCTTGGCTCGAAAATCGAAACGCCCGTATGGAACGGGCTATTTGAAGCAGGAAGGGAAAAACTGGGTGATGCGCTGGCGAGAAACGCAGATCGGAGCTGATGGTTCAAAGAAGCGAGTTCTACGCTTTGAATCACTCGGTCAGATTAGTCGCAAGGAAGCGACATCAATACTAACGCAGCGAATTGCGATCACCAGCAGCGAACACAAAGTTATGCGCTCTCGCGTAACGTTTGCGATTTTGGCTGAACAATGGAAAAACACAGTCCTTCCTATGTACAAGTTTTCAACGCGGAAGATTCACCTTCACGTTCTAGAAAAGCAACTACTTCCTCGATTTGGGAAACTGGAGCTTTCTGAGATCACCAGGCAGGAAATTCAAGCCTATGTCGCCAGTTTGGAAAAAAGCGGATATGCGCCGAAAACCATTGATCATATTCATGACGTATTAAGCGCCGTTCTGCGAACAGCAGTCAAATGGGGACATATTGGGGAGAACCCGGCAACCGGCGTTGATCTGCCAAAACTTAAGACGGTAAGGCCGAAATACGCGCTTACCCTGGAACAGGCATCAAGATTACTTTCAAGTCTGAGTCCTATTGCAAAGACGCTCGTGGGTTTGGACATACTCACCGGACTCCGCAGGTGTGAATTGTTTGCTTTACGTTGGAGAAGCATTAACTGGCTGACAAACGAGCTTGCGGTAACTGAAGCCGTTTATGAGGGAGAATTCGGAACCCCAAAAACGGATGCGGGAAACCGGGTGCTACCGTTGTCTGAATCGGCCATCGAACTGCTGTCGCACTGGAAAGCGAACGCAAAGAGAACCAGTCCTGATGACCTGGTGTTTTGCACACGATCAGGTAAATCAATTTCGCCGAACAATATTTTGCGTCGATTCGTGTTTCCGGTCTGTGATGAATTGGGATTGCCTAAAGTCACTTGGCTCACGTTTCGCCGGACCTATTCATCGTGGTCACACGACAAAGGGATTCCGTCGAAGGTGACGGCTGAATTGATGGGACACACGAATGTTGACGTAACGCTCAACGTCTACACACAGGTGATGGACAAGTCATTAAGGGTTGCAGCGGAGACAGTCGGACAAGAATTGTTCAGTATTGTTCAGTCCGGCGAAAAAGAGGTGGCCTAAAATGCCAAAAGGGAGCTGTAAACTCCCTTATTTAAGGCATTTATTGGCTCCTGAGGTAGGACTCGAACCTACAACCCTTCGGTTAACAGCCGAATGCTCTGCCATTGAGCTACTCAGGAATTTCTTCCGCATTCAGATCAATATGGCACTGAAAAATGCGAACTTTATAAATACCTGATGAGTCCCTGCCTGTCAACGTGTTTTGAAGCTTCGATTGATGTCCTATTTTACAGGCTCAACTTTGGTGACTTCCAGAAACGCAGGGCCTCCTTCCAGAGGGTAACCGTCGATCGGCGTTCCTGTAACCTTCACTCGTTTGCCGACGTAATCGTTAAGCTTCACACTTTTGCTGGTTAACGCGTAAAGCGTCTTCTTTCCATCTTTCAGTACGTGAGTGCCATATTGATATGACGTGATTCCCTGTTTTTCAATTACCCCTTCGGCCGAAACGGTATCGTCCATAATTGCTGAAACCTCTTTTGAGTAATCGCGACCGGTTTTAGACAGCGCGCTTACAGAAAGACAACCCAGAGCAAAAATCGAAATCAAAATGAGAAATGTTAACTTCATAATCTTTGCCTCCTGTAATCAGGTGGACTACGGGGTAATGGTAGGGCATTTAGTGACAATCACGCAAATAAAAGCGGACCGCGGCGGGGCGAATGTAGTGGAGGGCTCGTCCCGTAGGGATTGCCCAAAAGCAATTAAATATCTATTAACAAGCTACCAAGCGCTTCATCGTGCTTCGCACGATCCGGGCAGGGAGCAGCCCTGCCCGTTACAGCGTTACGATGAGTTTAACCAATGAAATTGAGGAAATTCTTAGAACTCAGCTGATAACCAGGGAAAATGATCCCGGCATTCTGACTGCCAAGGTGTTTCATTGAAACCTCGCCAAACACATCCCGGAAGTCTGTCGTCACCGCCAAATCACGACCTTCGTATAATTGCTCGCGCTTCATACCAGGCCAGTGACTGTACACTTTGCCCCCTTTGACCGGTCCGCCAAGGACTACCATATAATTCGCATGACCGTGGTCGGTTCCTCTTGCGCCATTCTCCGCGGCGGTTCTGCCGAACTCTGACATCGACAGCACCACCACGTTCTCCATTTTGTCTCCAAGATCCTGATAGAGCGCCGTGATTGATTGAGAAAAGTCCGTCAATCTGTTTGCGAGTTGCCCAGTAGCACCGCCTTCGTTGGCGTGAGTGTCCCAACCCCCAACATCAGTGAAGGCTACCTCCAGTCCAACATCGGCTTTAATCAATTGCGCTATCTGACGAAGACTGTTGCCCAGTGGTCCCCGTGGATACTGAGCCCCATTCGCCGGTTGATATTGCTGTGGATTAGCTTTCTTCAGCATATCGATAGCTTCAAACGTCTCACGACCGGTCGCTGAAACGATGTCATTTCCGCTGCCATACAACGCTTCAAACGCATCTTCGATTCCTTTGCCATTTCCGTTCGGTCCGGTCCTGATCTGGAAATCAGAGATGTTTGCCATCGCAACGGCCGGAGCCTTTCCTTTCAACGTTCGCGGCAGCGCCTGTGAAAATGCCACAGCACGGAATGGTGATGCTTTTGGATCAGTGTTTGACACCAAATATCGATTCAACCAACCGTCTTGCGTGGACTTGCTGCCTGGAGTCGCGGACTCCATATAATCCTGCGCATCAAAATGCGACCGCGTATTGTCAGGCGATCCGACGGCGTGGATGAATGCAAGATGCCCTTGATCGTAAATGGGTTTGAATGAAGCAAAAGCAGGGTGAATTCCAAAGTGACCATCCAGATCGATCGCACAGTCTTTTTCACCCGACTTTGGCCTCGGCACCGCGATTGACGGACGAAGCTTGTAGTAATCTTCTTCGCCATGGGGAACAACAACGTTGAGACCATCAACTGCTCCACGCTGGAAGATAGCGATCAAAACTTTTTTGCCGCCCGCTGATTTTCCATCGGGATTTCCAAACGCAACCGCCCTTCGCAGAAACATTGGCGCGGCGGCCATACTGGCCATTGCAATCCCACCTGATTTTAAAAAGAATCTTCTTGAAATCGACATAACTATCTCCTTTGAAACTCCGGCGAACCAAGCAGAAGCGCAACTGTTTTAACCAGTGGCGCGTTGTCCGCCACTGTCCCATTCCCGTCAAACCTTGTCGAAGTCAACTGCGGCATAGGTTTGTTCAGCGCAACCATTGTCTGCTGTGACACGCTGCCGTGCAGTATTTCTTTAATTAGATGATCCGTGTACGTCGCGGGTTCCTTTGGATTAGCGCCTGGAGCTAATTGTTTGACATCGACGCTGACGCCTGGAAGCTTATTGGCTGCAAGCTGGAGCGCGAAGTTCATTCTTTCCAGCAGCAATCCCGTATTGATCCACGACTCTGCAACATCAGGATAACCGGTAGGTGGTTGTGCCTGATACAGAGGCATTCCCATCCGACCAACCTGACGGACTATTGCAGAAGCGTCCGTCGCTTCACCTCCGACTGCGCGAACAGCGCTAATCGCCATTTCCAGCGGCGTCTTCATCTTCGCTCGATAATTATCGGGTGAATTGAATTCCTGCGAAGTAAAGATCGTCTTCAGCATCGACCGAATGTCACCATCGGTCGACATAAATGTTTGCGCGACTTTGTCAACGAGAGATTGCGGAGGATTGTCCGATACAAACCTTCGGACAAGCTTGGTCGAAATGAATTTAGCGGTCGAAGGATGATGCGCAAGCAGATCGATCACTTGTAATCCATCGCGCATGCCGCCAGCATTTATCTTTTGCCCTAAAACGAACTTATCGCCTTTTTCATGCATTCCTTCGCGAAACACAAATTCACCATCGTTACGCGGCTGTCTAATGCTCCAGCCGGTCAGGCATTTTGCGACTTCGATAACGTCCTTCTGCGTGTAGCCGCCATTAACACCCAGTGTGTGCAATTCCATTATCTCGCGAGCATAATTCTCGTTGATTCCCAGTTTGCGATTTTTACCCAGAACGCCTTGAGCCTGCTTCTGCTGTTGCTGCTGTCGCTGCTGTTGACGACGAATAGCACCTATACCGCCGCCGACGCCCCCGAATCCACCACCAGGCCTTACCGGACGATTTATTCCACCAGGAAAGTTCGGATTCGGCATTTGGCCATTCTGTTGACGTTCTGCGCGCACTTCACGAGCGACCTCCGCGTAATCGACATTCGGCGTAGAGTTCATCCAGTTGTCCAAATAGAAAAGCATCGCGGGACTTTCCGCAGTCGCAAGCAGAAGGTCCTTGAATTTTCCCATCGCGTGAGGTCGAATCGTGTCTCGGTCGTAGGCGGTCATCAGGAATCTGTCTGCGCCTTTGCCCACAAACACGTTGAAGTGATTCTGCCAGAAATCAACCATTACCTCGTTGAGCTGGCGTTCGCTATATATCGCTCGGAGAACTTTCGCCTGCTGAAGCTCGGTGACGAGCTCTTTCGGCTGCATGCTATAAAGCTCTTGCGTGTTTTCGTTGAGCGTTTCGAACTGCTTTACGCGATCAGTGATTTTCGAATCTTCGATTCGTTCGGGATGAAGCTGCTCTTCGATGAAAGCGTTGACGCCCATCTCTTTAACGCGTTCTACGTCGCCCGGACGAGGGCCGTATGTAATTCTGTTCAGCAAATGGACAATTGCTTGATCCTGCGATGCGACCGTGGCAGCGGAGACGTTTGTGCGAGACGTTGACGCCGGCACGATCGGAATCGAAAGAATCGCAGTCAGCGAAATCAGAGCCAACGTTTTTACCTTTGTCGAAATACCTCTCACAGTTGAATCAAGCGTTGAATAGTGGATTTTTCTTCTGTTCATAGCAGACCTTCTCAACCTATCTCTATTGGTTTTGTCCTTTAATACTCGGCTAAGAATACACCCAAAAACCCTGAAAACACTGGTCGTCTCTTAATTTGATTTATCCGGGGCTTTTGTCACTTAAAACTAGTTGTTTAGATGGTGAATGCCTCAAAATAGTCTGAAAAAGGTTTGTTAACTGTGGCGCAGACATTCAGTCTGCGCAGGTTTCAAAACGCACAGGTATTTTGGTTATGTGGGCATATCGAGACCCGCGCAGACTGAATGTCTGCGCCACAGGTTATTTACAGATTGCGGGAAGATTGATTTTGGCGGATAATTGTCGTTCTCTCTTCCCATCAGGTTACAAGTTTGAGAAATCCGCGGATCATGGCCACGCGCGATTTCGAATTCTATAGGAGTTCACAATGAAACTAAGACTAATTCTCGTAATCGCTTTTGCCCTTCTCCTAACAACGGTCGTTATAGCTCGTTTCCAGGACAAAACCTATTCAGGCGTGTTGATGGATGTTGCCTGCGGCTCAAAAACCCCGAAAAATGGCGATGTCTCTGCAAGAGCTAAGGGACATACCCGAAACTGCGCCTTGATGGCAAGCTGCGTTAAGAGCGGATACGGCGTTGTCGTCGGTGATAAATTCTACAAATTTGATGATGCCGGAAATACCAAGGCTAAAGCACTGCTGGACGCGTCAACAAAGGACAAGGATCTTGAAGTCGTTGTAACCGGGACGATGGACGGAGATAAGATCAAGGTCTCAGACATTAAGGAGCAGTAGCTCACGAAAATAGAGCATAGACTTTATCATGCCTGCGATATCGTGCAGGCAAAAGCCTATGCTCTAACCCTCGATACTATCCAGAAAACCTTACGCCGTCGATCCAATCCCTGCTCGCACATCGGCTCGCCGTCTTATACGATCCCACTCGTGAACTATCTGAGCGCGCCGGTTCTCGGTAGCATCAGCTAACAACGCAATGACTTCATCTTCGAAGCCCTCGGGTATTCTCGGGACTCGCATTGTTTCCATTATTGAAATGTAATCCAGGACTTCGGTAACTTCAGAATCTGACATGGCGGAGATCTTAAAGGAAAGCTTGTCGCGGTCGTTCGTACGCTGAGCCATAACTTCCTCCCTTTCCGGTGCTCCCGGTGGGCGGCTCAACATACCGACCACGCTTAGGGAGCGTGAGTTATTTTCGGTTTAGCGAGTAATCGGATTCGATTTTCTCTCATTTATTGCTTTGCTGTTGTCTCCTAAAGCAGTGATATGAGCTATCCAAACCTACAACGAGTGTAACGGAGCCCCGAAAGCAAAGCAAGCCTCATTCGGGCGTCTGAACTTGCCTGTAAATAAAGCATTTGCAAGAAATTAAACCCCTATTTATAATCGGCGGCCGTAAACAGTCGGCTTAATGGAGAAGATTAGATTTTGAACGAGTCCGATGCAGTTTTGGTGAGGGAGTTACTGGCTCGCGAACTTGGCACGGTGAATCATTACGTCGAGCTATTAAAGAATGCCAGGACGCCGGCGCTGCGCGCTTTTCTTCAGAAGGTCATTTCTGAAGAAAAAGATCACATTGCCGAAGCCGCCACAATACTTGGAATTTCAACGGATAAAGAGAACCAGCCGTCTTCGTCGGAAACACTTCAAACAAAAGCTGCCGGATATCCTGTAACATTCGATCCATTCAACCGTACTTTGTCCGTTGATTCAGATCAGACTCTTTTAGCATCCGCGCTGAATGCAGATATTCCAATCCGACACGTCTGCGGAGGGCATGGTCAATGCGGTACCTGCCGAGTCGAAACTTTAAGTGGGTCTGAAAACCTTTCCGAAAAAACTACGGCAGAAGTTCACCTGCTGGGTGATCTGTTGAATCGTGGATGGAGACTTGCCTGCCAAACTGTTCCTCGCGGTCCGGCAACTGTCAAAGTGCCACCTGTCAAAGATAAAGCTTAAAGTTTGCCAACAATAACTTGTTTCCGAATCTCTTCGATTTCTTTTCTGGAAGATCGCCCAAAACCATGTCGAGCGCTGGCTGTTCCGCAAGCTACCGCCAGCTTTGCGGTATCGGCAAGAGACAACCCTCTCAAACATCCGGCCGCGAACCCTGCCGCGGCAGCATCGCCTGAGCCAACTGCATTTTTTGCTTCGATAATGGGTGGAGTTATTCTGTAGGCTTCATTTTTTCGCGCGACGACCATTCCATCTTTGCCAAGGGTAGTTGCCGCAATCTCTACGCCCATTCCAAGCATTTTCTGAGCAACCGACAACCCTTGCTCGCCGGAAGAGATAGAACAGTCGCAAAGAATTCCTGCTTCGTATTGGTTTGGTTTCACGATCGTTGGCCCTGCGGAAATTCCTAATCTTAGCGGTTCGCCAGCAGCATCCAGAATGGTCTGTTTACGGGCTTGATTGGCGAGTTCGATAAGGCGTTTGTAAATATCGCTGTGAAATCCTGGCGGAACGCTTCCTGTCAAAACCACTAAATCACACTGGATCACACACTGAGCGAAAAGACTAATGGTTTCTTCGACCGATGTCTCATCAATGACGGGTCCGTTCTCATTTATCACCGTTTGCGAGTTCCCGGGATGTGCCGGATTCGTTTCCAGCAGAATCACGCTGGTTCGGCTGTCCCCTTTTGCAGTCACGAGTATGCGATCAATACCTTCCTGTTCGAGGCGCGAATCGATGTAGTCTCCGGTTCGGCCAGCGACAATTCCGAGAAGTCGGCAGGATAAACCAAGAGTTTTTAATGTCCTGATGACATTTACGCCCTTTCCGCCTGCCTGGAGATCGGTACGGGTTGCGCGGTGCACGACGCCTGGAACAAGGATGTCGACCTCCATTATGCGATCAACTGTCAGATTGAGGTTTACGACCAATATCAAGGTTTTCTTCCTTGCATTTACTCGGGGAGCGATATGCAGGGAATTATAGACTATAAGAGTGGCCTTACTGAAAGAACATTGAATTACAAATTAAGCGCGCAGAAAGAGGCGAGGTCAGAGATTCCCGATAAAACTGAACCGAGATCCCTAACCTCTGCCTGCAAGCGAAATCTATTGGCCGGCGTATTGATTGCCGCTAGCATCGAAATAGGTGACCGTTGCCCGCTCTGGCATTTGCGCACCCGAGTCGCGCTTTACCGCCACACGGTATGTCTGCGATGCGCCCGGCATCAAACTGCCGATCTTCCATTCAAGGCGAAGTCCCTCGCCTCTGGAATTGCCGGTCAACGCAGGAGCAACGCTCGCATTAACGTAGTCGCTGCCCGGAATCAGGAATTCATCCAAAACGATGTTCTTTGCTTCACCAGCGCCTTCGTTTGTCACGGTCAATTCGTAATATGATGTTCCGCCGCTGACCTGCACATCGCTCTGCATCCGTTTGACTGTGACTTTCGGCACCGCGAGGGTGATGTAACTTGTACCTGTTCCCTTAACTCTCGCATCAAGCGTCGATGCTGCAACTAATCTATATGGGAACTGCTGTGACCCGCCAAGGTTCGACGGTACTTCGACACGAACCAGCACCTGGCAATCTTTTCCGGGTTCCAAATCAGGCGTTCGGGTAATCGCCGGCTCATTCGACTGGTAGACACCATCGCGGTTTGTGTCGGCAAAGATGATGCCGCCGAATGGCTCGACACTGACGTCGAATGAATCGCGGTGGTCACCGTTATTTCTAATGATATATGGAATGTAGACGACTTCCTTGGGCGCGCCTTTCAGTTCGTGGAAAAGAGGCTGGACGCTGGCAAGAGCGCCGGCCGGTTTATCGTCGATTGTTACCGGTGCGCCACCAATCTGGATTGGAGCAAGACCCGCAACGTGCAGCGTACCGTATCCGATGATCCCATCGCCGGGTTCTGCAAGTTTCGTAACGCTGATCCTCATGACAACCGGCATCGATGTTCGCGCTGGAATCTCAGCGAAATCCCACGTTGCCGTATGAATGTCATCGCTGAATATGCCGACTGTCGGCTTCGAGCCGTCGAATGTATAGCCATCTTCAAATGTATAGTTCAGCCTGACGGTCTTTAGCGGCATGTCAGAATTATTATTTATCTTAACTGTATAGTTGAAAGAGTGTCCTCGTCGGACGTTCTGCCGATCGAATTCGATATCGACGTTAACAGCAGGCGTTCCACCTATGGTCGCGATAGAAAAATCGACGAGAGCCGGAGCTGCCTGTGTAATCAGAGACGTCACCGTAACCTGGAAATCAATGCGCCCAGTGGTCGCCTTTGGCACGCGCATAACAAAAATGATGCTGGTTACCCCGCCAGGTGTGAGCGTAGGCGTCAATTGTGTCGAAAGCTCGTTGGCCTCGACTCGACCGTCATTGTTGTCATCAAGAACAAACGCGGTCTCGTAACTTGCAGGCAATGTGGTTCCCAGCTTGAATGCTTCATCACGATAACCCGAGTTTCTTATCAACATCGGGAACACGACCACTTTACCTGCCTCGGCCTGCGTCGAGTTTCTCGGCACCTGAACCTGAACGATCGTCGCGGGCAATGCCGAAGGCGCGGTGTTGTTCTCAACCCTTCTAGATCTGGTCACCCCTGCCGAAGACTCGTCATCCACTTTGTTCTTCAAAGCGGTAGGAGCCGGAACGTTTGAACCTTGAGACTGAGTGCGATTGTTGCCGGTTCCTGCAACATCGGGCGGGATCGGCGCGGCAGCAGTCCTTGCGTCATAATCTCGTTTAGACTCATTCTTCCCTTTAGCCCCCGGTGGCTCAGGATACTTCAACCCGGTCGGAGGAGGCACAGAGGTACTGCTGTTAGCAGCAGTGGAGTCATTCGACCTGCCTCTCAAGGTTGTCGGCGGCGGCACAGGTGACGAAGAATTCTTGCTGGTGCTCGTCGAATTCATATCGACCGTTTGCGCGTCTTTGGCCATACTGGCGAACGGATTAGCGTTATCCGCAGATACATCTATTGCAGGCGTGCGCGCGGAAGAGACGAGCTTTGCATTCTGGATCTCTTTGGCAAGACTTGCGCCTAAAGGACTGTCGGGATATGCGACTTTAAACTTAGCCCACATGTCAGAAGCATCGCTGTAAAGCTCCAGCTTTACCATGCTCTGGATCGTATATGTGTAAGCCACGTCGGTGTATGATGACTGGGGATAATCAGCGATCAGCTTCTTAAAAGAGGCGATTGCGTCTTCGTAATGCGCTCCCTCGAAGTACTGAATCCCCTGCTTGTAAAGCCCTTCTTCAGGTCGCACAACCGGTGTTACCTGTTTTGGCTGCGGCGCCGGTCTTTTCGCTCGCCTTTGAGTTTGCGCCGGAACACGCAGGCTTAACGCAAAGAGAAATATTAGTGCGAATGCGATAACCCGCTTTTGTCCAGAAACTGACATACTCACCTCGTCACAATCCCATCCTACGCTCTAGATTACGTGCGGATCTGGAACTTAAGTCGTCCACCAAATCCAGCAGCCCCACACTCGAAAGCGTCTCTCTATTGTCCGTAAGTCTTGTTGCTGCAAAAGTTAACTCGGAACTTCAATTCATCCAAGCAGCAAAGAATTGCGGATAGCGATGCGGCAACTCGCGGAAAAGGTGCTCTTCCACCTCTTGAGCAGTTGCACACTTCACTATCAACTCATCGGCCAAGCGCCCTAAATCCTGTAGATTTACTGATCGGATCAGATTTTTTATGATGGGAACCGATGTAGGAGTCATACTTAATGTCCGCAACCCCAACCCCATCAGCATTGCCGCCTGAACAGGATTGGCAGACATTTCGCCACAAACCTCAACGGGAATCCCGGCGCGATTTGCCGCAATGACGGTCTGTTTGATTGCTCGAAGAACAGCGGGGTGTAGTGGCTGGTAGAGATAACTGACTGATTCATTAATTCTGTCAGCAGCGAGAATATATTGAATTAAATCATTAGTTCCCAAACTGAAAAGGTCGGACTCGCGAGCCAGCGCCTCAGCGTTAAGAACGGCGGACGGCACTTCGACCATTATTCCGACTGGCATTTTATCGTCAAACGGGACCTTTTCGTTTCGCAAAGACGATTTCACTTCGTCGATTAAACGCCTGGTCATCCGCAGCTCGGATATATCCGATACCAGCGGCAGCACCAGTCGTAATCTGCCGTAATAGCCAGCCCGCAAAAGCGCTCGTAACTGGGAACGAAAGATATCTTGTTCGTGGAGCAAATATCGAATCCCACGCATCCCCAGTGTCGGGTTTGGCTCTTTTTCCGAACCCTTCATTGGAGCTTTGTCGCCGCCCAGGTCGAACGCTCGAATTGTGGCAACGGTTCCGTCCAGCGACTCGGCGATTCGTCTATATTCAATAAACTGCTCTTCCTCTTCCGGTATTGCATTATCGACCGTGTGAAGGAACAGTTCCGATCTATACAAACCGATTCCAGTCGCCCCGTACCGTTTGATATCTTCCAGATCAGTCGTGGCGTCGATATTCGCCCGTAAGGTAAAGGTATAACCGTCCAAGGTGAAAGCGGGCTCGCGAACCTGCTTTTTCAGTTCGGTCGTACTGGTTAGAAGGTCGTCGCGGCGCTTTTCGTAATATCGAATTGTCTCAGGAGTCGGATTGAAGATTACGTCGCCCGTCGTACCGTCCAGTATCACAGCATCGCCGGTGGCAGCACGCTGGAGCGCAGTATGTAACCCCACAACTGCGGGAATGCCAAGGCTGCGGGCGATTATCGCCGTATGCGATGTCCATCCTCCCGCATTCGTTGCGAAACCCAGCACGTGTTTGAAATCAAGCTCAGCGGCATATGATGGCGGTATATCCTCCCCAATTAGAATTACATTCGTATTCAGTTGTGCCAGACTGGCGGATCGTTGGCCGGAAAGAATTCCGATCATTCGGTTCATCACATCTTCGATGTCCGTGCCCCGCTCTCGCAAATATTCATCTTTGATGCTGGAATACGCCCTTAATAATCGATCAGTGACGACTCGAGTTGCCCATTCAGAATTAACCTTGTCATTGGTAATAAGGGATTCGATATCTTTGATCAGTCCACTGTCTTCGAGCATCAAAAGGTGAGCGTCAATAATATAAGCATGATGTCTGCCGAGCGCTTCTTCAATACGTTTCTTTATTGTTTGGAGTTGTTCGCGGGTTGCAGTTATAGCCTTTCGGAGGCGCTCTAATTCAAGTGAGACCTGTTTTTCCGTCCTAAGCTGAGTTCGATAAACGTTCCCTTCGCCATGCTCCAGACACAATGCCGTCCCTATCGCTATGCCGGAGCTTACCCCAAGTCCGCTGAGTCTTGTTTCGACGGCTTCGATGCGCTCAATTGCCATCACGATTCTCCAAATTTAGCCGCGATGAGCTGACAAATCGCTTCCAATGCGTCCACTTCGTCTTCACCTGAGGTGATTACTACTAATTCCGTGCCGTACGATGCTGCAAGTAACAAAACCCCAAGAATGCTTTTGCCATCTGCCGGCTGCTGATTGTCGACGCAACGCAACTGAACCTGGCAACGGTAATTGCCAGCCAATTGCACCAGCCGAGCGGCTGCCCGCGCGTGCAATCCAAGTCGATTTGTAACGCTGACGGTTCGTTCCGGCATAATCAAAAAGAAGCGGAGACACGCGGACACGGGGACACGGGGAGATCCAATAAACATGTCGCTTGGAATAAATCTCCGCGTCTCCGATTCACCGCTTCTCCGCGTCCTTTCATTTCGCTTTCTTGGTAGATAACACTTCGCTAGCCAGATAGATGTTCTTTTGCCCCTGATCCCTCACTCGCTTAGCGATATCGGCCAATGTATCTTCCGGTTGCTGACCTGCCAGTTTTATGATCATCGGAAGGTTCACGCCTGTGACGACTTCAACCGGATAGGCGTCAAGAAATGTCATTGCTATATTTGTGGGAGTTCCGCCGAACATGTCGGTCAGGATCAGAACCCCGCTTCCCGAGTTGACACGTTCGATTGAGCGCTCAATTTCAGTCCGTGCAAAATCGACATCGTCGTGCCATCCGATCGAGACCGCAGTGATGTGTTTGATTTCGCCGACAATCATCTCAGCTGCATTCACCAGTTCTGTCGCCAATCGCCCGTGCGTAACAACCACGCCGCCCACTAAAGCCATAATTCCTCAAAAAAGAAGCCTATAATTCTACCTGCTTAAATCGCGATGTGAAGCTTTTGTTGCATATCCCGCTTCGTTCAGTTTATTTGCGAGTTCCTGCGCAATCATTACCGACCGGTGTCGACCGCCAGTGCAACCGATGCCAATGGTTACGTAGCTCTTCCCTTCGCGTTTGTAACGCGGCAGCAGGAACTTGAGCAGGTCAACAAACTGCTTCATGGTTTCGCCGACCTCCGGCTGGGCATTAAGGTAGTCGATGACTTCCTGATCCTTGCCGGTCAGTTCTTTCAGACCTGCAACGAAGAACGGGTTCGGCAAAAACCGCACATCTAACAGCAGATCCACTTCCGGGGGCACACCATGCTTGTAGCCAAAACTGATTACCCTGACCATCATCTCTTTAGCTTCTGTACGGTACTTGTCTGTCAGGTAATGGCGGAGCGTATGAACAGTATGCGTGGTGGTATCGATTATCTCATCCGCGTGCGCGCGAATCTCTGCCAACAGATTGCGCTCTGACTGTATGGCGTCGGCCAGATTGCTTTCCATTAAAGGATGAGGTCGGCGGGTTTCACTGAACCTTCGAACGAGGACGTTCGTATCAGCTTCCAGAAATATAACGGTGACCTTTGCTCCGCGTTTGACAAGACTGTCGTGAATCTGAGGGAAATCCGCGAGAAAACCGCCTTCGCGAACGTCAATTACCAAGGCAGTCTTTTCCACTTCTGAATCGTGCTCAGCACGTGAATACAGATCAATAAAGGTCGGGATTAGTTTGACAGGCAGATTGTCAACGCAGAAATAGCCGAGATCTTCAAACGCGTTTAGCGCGGTGGACATCCCTGAACCACTCAGACCCGTTATTATGACAATCTCGATTGGCATAGATGGTTAGCTCGGGATCACACGAAGACGCGGGGAAACGGAGAATTAAATAACCATCCCCGATTCCCTGTTTCTTCTTTCATTTAGCTATCACCCTCAATAAGCTCCGTATGCCTTGCGACAAACTCGCGCGCCGCGTGGATGCCGCGCTTCTTCAACATATGATTTCTAACTGCAACTTCCACCAGTGTTGCCAGATTTCGCCCTGACGCCACCGGCATTTCTATAAGTGGAACTTCGATGTCCAGCACTCGAACTCCCTGATCGTCAAGTCCCAAACGATCGTATGTTCTCTCCGGATCCCATCTTACAAGCCGTATCAGCAGATCGAGCTGTTTTTCGACGGCAAGGGCCGAAACGCCGAACAAGTCCTTAATATTGATTATACCCAGTCCTCGAATTTCCATATGATTGCGAACAATCAATGGGGCACTGCCTATCAACTTTACGCCTACGCGTCTCAATTCCACGATATCGTCAGAGATTAATCGGTGTCCGCGTCGAATCAGGTCGAGACCGCACTCGCTTTTGCCGATCCCAGAATCACCCTGAAGTAGTACGCCAAGGCCGAACAGCTCGACCATCACGCCGTGCAGTGAGACCGACGGAGCCAGTTTGACTTGCAGGAATTCCGTCAACTCCAAGATCGCCAGTGAACTCACCTGTGTGGTCAGCAAAAGAGGCATTCCCGCCTGTTCTGCTGCGGATACCAGTTCTTTTGGCGGTTGAAGCCCGCGTGTTACAAGCACGCAGGACATTCGATCCAACGGCAACTGTGTAACCGCACTTTCTCGTTCTGGTTCGTCGAGTTGTTCGAGGTAACTGAGCTCGCTTCCTCCGATAATTTGTGGCCGGCCAGAATGGATGTAATGACTGAATCCCGCTAACGCCAATCCGAGTTTCTGCACTCGAGGTACGGTTATTCGGCGATCAAGCCCGGCCTGGCCTGAAACGATCGTAATGTTCAGGCTGGATGGAGCGCTCTCGCACAAATCGCTGACAGTTATATATGGTGAAAGGGGATTTGACATAGACAGAAGACAGATCAGACGCAGAGAGACAGAGACGCGGGGACACGGACGAACCCTTCGCCGTGTCTCCGTATTCCCCCGTCTCCGCGTCTTCTTTTCGCCGGTTTCATACTCGTGCGTTTTCCTACGGCTCGATCAATCCGAAGTTGCCATCCTTGCGTTTATAGATTACGCCCACGCGGTCTGTCTCTGCGTCGCGAAAAACGACGAACTGATCAGGCGAATCGTTCACCATGTGAGCAGCCTCTTCCGGAGTCATCGGTTTCACATGATATTTGCGTGAACGAATGATTCTAGCCGGAGCTGCGGCCGGGACAACGGAGCCGGAATTATCTGTTGAGTTGGCGCTGGCCGATCCCTTGCTGCGCGTGCGGAACTTCTCCTTAAGCTTCATCACTTGCTTCTCGATCTTTTCCGAAGCACGAGCTACGGACTGATACATATCCATGCACGCGAACGTTCCGGCGAACTGATGATCGCGCCAGGTGATTACGATTTCTGCAATATGACGGCGTTTCTCGACCGTTAAGATGACGTGCGCTTTTGTTGGAGCGCCATTTAAAAACCTGTCTAATTTATCGAGGTGCTCTTTGGTATGGGTCACAATTGCTGGAGTAACTTCTATGTGTCGTCCGGTGAAATCATATTGCATATTTTTACCTCCGGGTTCGCAACTTTTGTCTGAAATCAAAACAATATTTGCAGCATCATACATCAATCACTGGCGTAACAATGAAGACTTTTAAGCGCACGATAAAGTTTCTACGGCCAACCTTCAATGCGTGAGCCGTGAATTGCGCTACGTAGCGGCAGAAACATAGGACGGCCTCTAAAAACAGCAAAAGCGGCGCACTAGCTCGGGCGCCGCTTTGAAAGATAGGTATGGTTATTCCAAACTCACCTCACAGCACTGCCCGCCGTTCGCGCGAGCCAGGAATACGCATTTGTTCGCGATATTTGGCGACAGTACGACGCGACATCTTTACGCCTTCGCGGGCCAATCGCTTGGCAATCTGATCGTCGGTGATCGGATGTTTTGAATCCTCAGCCTCGATCATCTTCTTGATCTGAAGCTTCAGAACCCTCGTTGAAATCTCCTCACCGTCGTCGCTCATCATTCCCTCGGTGAAGAACCGGCGAAGCTCAATCACGCCCTGGGGCGTATGTACATACTTTCGGTTTACGACTCGACTAACAGTGGAAAGATGGATGCCGATATCTTCTGCGATATCTTTCAACATCATTGGACGAAGATACTCAACGCCTCTGTCCAGGAATTCCCGCTGACGATCGACAATGGATTTACACACACGATAAATCGTCTGTTTGCGATGATCTATGTTCTTTAGCAGATCGATTGCGGAACGGAAACGGTCTTTAATGTAATCTTTTTCTTCCTTGGTAGCCTTATCTGAATTCATCATCCGGCGATATGTCGGATTGATGCGCAGCTGAGGCATCCCGTCGTCATTGAACAGGATGTGGTATTCGTCGTCTATTTTCTCGATATAAACTTCCGGTTCGATATATTGCGCGGACTGCCCAGAATATTTTCGGCCAGGATGCGGGTCGAGAGTCTTGATGTAATCGAGCTCCTGCTTGATGTCCTCGACATTAACATTAAGCGTCTTGGCCAGATCTGGCATTCGGTGAGGCTGTAGTCGGTCGAAATGCTCGCTCACCATTCTATAAGCCAGTCGATCCTGCTGTCCCTGATCCTCCATCTGGACCAACAAGGCCTCGCGCGGGCCCGACGTAGCCACACCAACGGGATCAAGCCGCTGAATTGTGTGCAGCGCCTTCTCAACAACTTCAGGCGACCAATTACCAAGCGCGCTGATTTCACTGACAGGACTGGCCAGGAAACCATCTTCGTTCAAGTTGCCAATGATCTCTTCGCCGCAATCCTGAACTTCGGGAGTTACTTCAGAAAGACGCAACTGGAAGCTGAGATGTTCTTCCAGCGAGAGCGGCCGCGTCAGCATATTTTCAAACGACGGCCCATCTTCCTTTGTCTCTACTTCACGCGTGCGATAACCAGGATCCAGGTATTCTTCAAACGAGAAAGAGCCGAAATCGACTTCTTCGAATGAGTCACGCTCGCGGTCCACAGGTTCAGAAGTAAATTCATCGGCGGGTGTGGCTGGCTCCGTTGCTGGAGCTTTCGACTCGCCCGCATAAAACTCGGCGTCCGCGGGCGGGGGTAGCGCAGATTCCGGAGCATTGATTTCTGTACTAACAGCGCTGAGCAACTGTTCGTCGGCCTGAATAGCGGCCGGTTCAGGATTCTCATCCGGCGCGAGTTCCTCAAGCACTGGATTCTCTGAAAGCTGAGTCGATACCAGATCGCTGAGCTCAACTTTCGTCATCGCCAGCAACTCTATGCGCTGGCGCATCTGAGGCGTCAACACAAGCCGCTGCGAGAGCGTAGTTGATAAATGTGGTTTCACAGACATAGCAACAACCTACCCCACTACAGTCGGAATTTCTCTCCCAGGTAAACGCGCCTCACCTCTGGGTGGGTGGTTAGTTCTGCAGCGGTTCCCGAAAAAATAATCATTCCATCATTAATAATATAAGCCCGATCCGAAATCGCCAGGGTCTCGCGCACATTATGGTCCGTAATTAACACGCCAATTCCCATATCGCGAAGCCTTGCGATTATCCCCTGGATGTCAACCACCGCCAAAGGGTCGATTCCCGCAAATGGCTCGTCCAGCAGAATGAATTTAGGCCTTATAGTCAAACATCGCGCTATTTCCGTCCGGCGACGCTCGCCGCCTGAAAGTGAATAGCCTTTCGTTCGTCGCACAGCGGAAAGATTAAATTCGTCCAGCAACTGCTCTAAGCTCTCCTGCCTTTCCGAACGCGTCAGGTCGAGCGTTTCAAGTATCGCCAGTATATTTTGCTCGACCGTTAATTTCCTGAAAACCGAGGGTTCCTGGGGAAGGTAGCTGATCCCGTTTCGAGCCCTGA
The DNA here is from genome assembly GCA_035652355.1 of Blastocatellia bacterium. Taxonomy (GTDB): domain Bacteria; phylum Acidobacteriota; class Blastocatellia; order DASRDY01; family DASRDY01; genus DASRDY01. The sequence continues at coordinate 33,670 of DASRDY010000167.1, read as the reverse complement.
TATACATAGGCTCCAGGGTGATGTCCTCGCCACCCAGTAGGATCTGCCCACTGTCAGGTCGCTCCAGCCCGACAACCATATAAAAAGTTGTTGTTTTGCCGGCACCGTTCGGGCCTAGTAGCCCTACTACTTCACCTTGCCGAATGGAGAGAGAGACATCGTTTACTACGACGCGCTTGCGGTAAGCTTTACGTAGCCCGAATGTTTGTAGGTTAAGTCCCTTTCCCGCACTCTCAAGACGGTTTGCAACCTGCTCATTCAAACTTTCGGGGAGCGAGATCACCGATGTACCGTTGCTGACATCAGCCAAAGCAAGCTACCTCCAAAACCCCCGCTCATTGCGACTTATGGATCGCATGTCCACGTCGCGTACCTCGTTGATCTTCAATCGAAATCTTATCATCCGACATGTTCAAAGTCAATTGACGCCCACTGGTGAGGCCGCGCTCATCATCCTCGATTTTAGCTAAATTCCCGGTCAAAACTATGGTGTTTGCTTCTGCGTTGTACTCCGCGTGATCGCCCGATCCGCGGCGGCCAGGTTGAGTTAAAGAGACGCTATTATCAGCCACGATGTGGTCAACATCATTCGATCCGTTCTTTAAAAACACGTCAAGAGTCTGCGCCTTTAATGTGTCAGTTCCCTGCTTGACTTCGACACCGCCTTCGTAACGAATACGCCTGTCTGAGTCGTTGAAAGACATTCGCGCCGATTTGGCAAACATCGGGACGGTCTCTTTAGTGCCCTTCTGCGCTCTCTTTAATTGTGAAAGACCCGAACTGACGTGACCGTCTGCGATCATCTGTTTGTTCTCTTTGGTTAAAGAGATCTTGTCCGCAGCTACAAAGTTTTGATCCTGCCAGGCTCTTGCAGTTCCAGTGTAGATTACTTTATCGCCGTTATCCTCTATCTCAACATTATTCGCGGTAACAAATACCGGGGAACGCAAATTCGCGAATGGTGCCGCGCCTCCGGTTTTCTCTTTGTTGTAATACGTAGTTCTAACTCGACGATGTGCTTCACCCTTACCGGTCTCGGTGTTGATGATTATCTCCTCTGCCTGAGTACGCGCAGCGCTGTCCCAAACGGCGGGCTCATCGCCGGAAAGCTTGATCGTTTTGTCAGCAAGCATAAAAGTAGCGCGCTTTGCCGTCGCATTGCGGTCACCTTCAACATATTTGAAATTGCCCTCTTGCGTTAAATCGATCAGGTCCTGTGTTTCCCGATTAAAATTGGCGACCATGGTCTGGCTGGTAGTTGTGCGCACCGGACGGTTACCTTGCAGGGGTTCGGACTCTACTTTGACGCCGCCGTCGCCGGTGCATTGTCTAACGATATTGTCGGCATCATAAAAGTCGACGCTGAACTTTGCGGCATGTATGCGCTTTCGATCTGCTTTGGCGTCTTTAACGGTTGGCGTAATTGTAAGAATCGCTTCTCCAATCGCTTCCGCGTGAGCCAAATCCTTGCTGTTGTCACGGAAATCTACCAGGACCTTGTTAGCTTCGATCTGACTTTCGGAAGGATTCTTACCTTTGTTAGGTGCGCCGAAGAAGATGGTAGTGCGTCCATCTGTAGTTATCTTCTTTATTGCTGTTCCCTGTTGTCCAGGCGCAAAGGTCATGTCCATTGTATTGCTGGTAAAGCTCCGTTTCGGAACTGTGTCAATCGAATTGGCTGAAACACCGCCAGTGGCTTTCGCAGACTGAAGTTGCTGCTGGTCATCGAAATTGAAGTCGAGGTCCTGAGATTTCATTTCGAATGACTTGCCCGGTTGGGAAAGCTTCATGTACGAGTCACCGCGCGCCTCAAGTCGGGTCATCTTGTTTTGAGCGGACAGAAATGCTGTCATACGATCCGCATCCATTTGGTCGGTACCGCGCTGAACATCGACTTTGCCGGTGAAGATCATTTGCGCTGCCGCTTTTTCATATTCACCATAGCCGGCCTTTATGTTGACCGGTTCTGCCTGAGCGCCGTTCGTGTGATCCTTTGGCGAGAGGCGAATATTGACATTGCTCTTCATCTGCAGTTTGGTCGTGGTGGTGTCAAAGAAGAGTCCTTTGAAGCTTCCGGAGATTCCCTCTCGTTCGAATTGAACAACTTGATCGCTGGTCACGATTCCCTTTGCCTGATCGTAATGCGCGGACTCGGTCTTTATCGTCGAGCCATCAGTCATAATAACGTTTACATTTTTGTTAAAATCGGCAACTGCTTTGGCGTTGTCGTAAATAGCGGAGTCGGCGGTAATGACGTCGTGCTTGTCAGAGTTCTTTCCGTAAAATTCCAGGCGCACATTATCTAACTGGTGATGTCCGTCTTCAAATGTCTGGTCTTTCGCTGCGGTAAGCAGAAACAGGTCTTTGCCTCCCTCGCTGTGCATCTCGCGAAAACCCTCAGCAACAGTGGTCAAATGGGGGCCCAAAGGGTTGCCGCCGGCAGCCGTCGGACCGCCTGGGGTCGTTACATGTCGCCGCGTTATAAAGGTGACTGCAATAATCGCCGCAACAACGATAAAAAGTCCGAAAGCACCAGCCTTCAGCAATACTGGAAACTTAACTTTTCTCATACAAATGCATTTGCTCGATCAGGTTCGTGCATACAAGAATAATCGCAATCGATTGCAATCGCCAGTATTAATCGTGGCGTGGAGTTTAGTCCGCGAAAACTGGGGCGTGCTCAAGGTCAAAAAAACCAACATCACCGGCATTTGGAGGATTGTCGCAAGCGATCTTGTTAGATGTTGGAACTTGCGTAGGGTAAAGTCCACGCCACGATTTTTGACTAATATTTCAGGTCAACAATGGTCATCTGAGGAGTTGTCCGACCGTTGAAAAGATTTTCGCTGAGTTTATATGCCACCTTCACCTGATCACCTGCAAAGATCGACTCGGACATTGATCCGGCATTCCACCAGAGGCACTCAACAGCACGTCCGTGTTCCATCAACCGGAATTTCAGATGCTTGTCCTTCAAAACGCGCGGATCACCAGCGACTATTGCTTTGTTCGTTGCAAAGATGGGCTCAGGATTGCCTTCGCCGAACGGCTCCAATCGCTCGATCTCGTGAATCATATCCAAATTGATCTCGCTGATTGACAGGTCAGAATCAATTTCAAGCTCAGGCATCAGATCGTCGTCTGTGAGAACTCGATCGGCGTATTCGTTTAATCGTCTGCGCAATTCTTCTATTCTATCTGCCTTTATCGTAACCCCAGCGGCGTGAGAATGACCGCCATATTTCTCAAATAACTCGTCGCAAGCAGTCAAACCGTCAAGCAGGTGAAAACTCTTGATGCTTCGTCCGCTGCCATGACCCATTCCGTTTTCGATGGAAATAATGATCGTAGGACGGTAAATGCGTTCAACGACTTTCGATGCGGCAATGCCGATCACACCTCGATGCCAGCCTTCACCGGCCAGAACAGCAACGCGACCTTCGGCGTGTTGAGGTTCAAGCTCGATCACGCGCATTATCTGCTCGATAATCGAAGCCTCGACCTGTTGACGCTCAATATTTTGGGCGTTGAGTTGCTCGGCGAACCGCCGCGCCTCCGCTTCAGTCGATGCAGAAAACAGATCTACAGCAGCGCTGGCGCCGGCCATTCTACCGACCGCGTTTATTCGCGGACCTATGCGAAATCCGATGTCACTGCAGGTTATCCTGGTTTTGTCTTTCAATCCGACAACATCAAGCAAAGCGCTCAGTCCGCGATTATTTGGCGAACGCAGCCCTTCAAGACCAAACTTTGCAATGATGCGATTCTCTCCGACAAGCGGAACAATATCCGCGATAGTGCCGATCGCGACAACTTTCAGAAAAGATTCGATGACTTTAGCCCGGTTTGGGTAATCCGTTGATTGCAGCAATCCCTGAACAAGCTTGAACGCAACGCCGACACCCGCGAGCGATTTTTCAGGATAGTTGCAATCCGGTCGTTTTGGATTCAGAACCGCCAGCGCCTTTGGCAAGCCTTCTTCAGGCAGATGATGATCGGTGATAATCACGTCCAGACCAATTGCACTGGCGACTTCGACAACTTTATGCGCTCGTATACCGGTATCTACGCTGATTACAAGATGGAAACCATCCTCGCGCGCCCGTTCAATCGCTTCTTCTCGCATTCCATAACCGTCTTTGAGTCGTTCAGGAATGTAATAGCTGACGTTAGCGCCGATCAGTTCCAGAGCTTTTTTCAGAATGACGGTCGCCGTCGTTCCATCCACATCGTAATCGCCATAGATCAGAATTCGTTCTTTCTGTGCGACAGCCCGCAGAATTCGTTCGACCGCAGGTCGCATATCGGCCATCAAGAACGGGTCGTGAAGATCGCTGATTGATGGATTCAAAAACTTATGAGCTTTTGCGAGTTCGGAAATCTCTCGATTGCAGAGAAGTTTTGCGATTAACGGAGAAATACCCAGCGTTGAACACAGGCTATCAGTCGATTTTGGATCGGATACGCGGGGGCGCCATCTTTTCTGGTTTATGGCAGGCACGCCTGAGAGCGCACGCGTCTCGCGTGCTAAACCTTTCTATAGAAGAGCTTCATAAAGAAAGCTGGATATCTGGGTTTGCAGGCATGCTGCCTGGGCTCCCAGGTCAGGCTTTCGAAATTTCTTCCTTAACAACTTCAGACAAGCGTCGAATGCCTTCTTCAATCTGATCGGGATCAAGATGCGAAAACGATATTCGCATATAGTTTAAATGTTTTTCCGTCGGAAAGAAGGGTCCACCGGGTTCAAACGCAACTTCACGTTTAATCGCCTGCTTAAGCAGCTCGTCAGCATTTAGGGTTTCAGGCAACTCAACCCATACAGAAAATCCGCTATCGGGATTTGACCAATTTGCCTCTTGTGGAAAATACTGTTCCAGCGCTTCGACCGTTGCGTCGCGCCGCGTGCGATAGAATTCGCGGCATTTCGAAAGATGATCCTCGAAAGAATTCTCTTTCAAATAAAGTGATAACACCATCTGGCTCATAGAACTGGACTGCAGATCGGTTGCCTGCTTAATAACTGTCAGACGTTGAATAATATCTTCGGTTGCAACTATCCAGCCAACACGCAGTCCCGGAGTCAGCACTTTTGAAAAGCTGCCGACGTGAAGAATGCGATCCTCGACATCATCATAGGATTTCAACATCCTGGCGTTCTCGGAGTACTGAATTTCGCTGTAAACTTCGTCAGCAATAACAAAGGTCTCGTATTCAGTAGCGAGATCGATTATTTGTAGTCGTTGTTCCTCGGTAAGAGACGCGCCAGTGGGGTTGTGTCCGGTCGGTATCAGATAAAAAAACTTTGGCGACTGCCGTGTCAGCAGGTAACGGAAACTATCAATCACCAATCCACGGTCGCTTCGCTGAACCGCGCAAAATCGCGGCTCTTGAAGTTCGAAAGCCTGAATGGCCGCAAGATAGGTCGGCGTTTCCAGCGCAATTGGATCATTGGGTCGAACAAGAAGTTTCGAAATGAGATTTAATGCCTGCTGAGCGCCACTGGTTATAAGAATCTCTTTCGGACGAGCATCCACACCCCGGCTCTGCATGTATTCGGCAATTTGCTGGCGTAAGGGTTCATATCCTTCGCTCCAGGAATATTGCAGCGCCTGCGAGGATTGTTCGGACATTACGCGCTCAAACGAGGCTTCGAACTCGGCGGTGGGGAACATTTCATCTGAGGGGAGACCTCCCGCCAGAGAAATGATATCTGATCCGGCAGCCTCCTTAAGAAGACGCTCGACTTTGGGGTTCTGAACGTGCGTTATCCAGCTTTTGAATTCAACCTGTGTAGTCATTCGTTTTCGCTATTATCTTCATCTCCCCAAAGTTCTAACCAATCGGTCCGGCGATAAACTGAGGCGTCGCCAGTTGTCGCGGCTAACTATGGGCTGCTCGCAACCCGTAAAGGAATAACGGCGAGCGTGATAAAAGTCAAGTAATCGAACCGTGGAATCAGCAACATGTGAAATTACTAGCGTTGTTAGAGCCAGTAAACTCTCGCTTAATTAACGATTCTCAAAAAAATACATTTTAAATAATAAGTCTCTGGCACTGAAAGCAGGATAGGGTGATCCTTTGCCTGAGTGCGCTTCTCTATCAATTGCACATCACGATGGGAATCCGCTGCGGCCTGTGCAAGCATCCCCAGAAACAGCGCTTCATCCACATGATAAGAACAACTGCACGATATCAACACGCCCCCTGGATTCAATAATCTGAAAGCCCGAAGATTGATTTCTTTATAACCGCGCAGCCCAGACTCCAGCGCCGATCGATGTTTTGCGAACGCAGGAGGATCAAGAACAATCGTGTCAAAGCGTTCACCATTATCGTCAAGGCTGCTCAACAAATCGAATGCATTGGCTTCAGCAAATTCTATATTGCTTAACTCGTTCAAAGCAGCGTTTTGCCGAGCTCGTTCCAGAGCAGCGCCGGAGATGTCCACGGACATCACGCTGTCTGCCTTTGCCGCAAGATTCATCGCGAACGAGCCATGAAACGAAAAGCAATCAAGCGCGCGACCTTTTGCAAAATCCCTGGTCAACAACCTGTTCTCTCTTTGGTCCAGGAAAGCGCCGGTCTTTTGCCCGGAAAGAATGTCGACAGCGAATCTAATACCGTTTTCACTGACGATTAATTCTGATGGCGGTTCTCCATGCAATATGCCGGATTGCATCGGCAGGCCTTCCAGATTTCTCACTTTGGCGTCGTTACGTTCGATGATAGCTCGGGGATTGAGCTCTTCCACCAGCAGCTCGACCCACATTGATTTCAAACGGTCCATTCCCTGCGAAAGGGTTTGCAGAACAACGCAGTCGCTGTACCGGTCGATAATCAGCGACGATAACAGGTCGCCTTCACTGTAAACAAGACGGAAGGCGTCGCTGTCTTTCACCACTTGTCTGCGATACTCGATGGCCGCTCGCAATCGCCTGTGCCAGAAATCGCGATCGATAGGTTCATCATGAAAACTAACGAAACGCAAAGCGATTTGAGACCGAGAACTGTAAAGCGCCATTCCGATGAAATTTCGATGGCGATCAATTACACGGACAACTTCGCCGCCCTCGAGAGGCGGTGGATTGTGCAAGTCACTGCGATATACCCATAAATGCCGCGCTGCAGTGCGGCTTGCGCCTTTTGGGGTAATTGAAACTGTCTGGATTGCTGTCACTGTTTAAATGCCTTTACTTTCTTTCGCACGACTTTATGAAGTTTTAAATCTTAGTCGGCCGATTATGATAACTCAATCTTCCAAAACCAGAATTATCCTGTATCATCACTGGACACGGGCCTCCCCGCTTCCAGCTCGTACTCCCTGAAGTTAGTTTTGAGGGGGATATCGATTGAGGATTTCAGAGCTTTACCAGGCCTGGCAACGAATTATTGTCGGTTCTTATCCATTATTATCTATAGAGATCACCAGAGAATGTCCGCTGCGTTGTCCCGGTTGCTATGCATATGAACCGGAACACCTGGGGCAGCTTGGGCCGCTCAGAACACTTGCCGATTACAAAGGGCAGCAATTGGTGGACGGGGTGATCGATCTCGTGAACCGTTACAAACCGGTGCACGTTTCGTTAATTGGAGGTGAGCCGCTCGTTCGTTTTCGCGAACTCAATCTCCTGTTGCCGAAACTGAGCGAGATGGGCGTAAAGGTACAGGTAGTTACCAGCGCAGTACGTCAAATTCCTATCGAGTGGTCTACCATCAAAGGCTTAACGGTTGCCGTTTCGATAGACGGCCTGCAGCCAGAACACGATCGCAGGCGCGCTCCTGCGACGTACGAGCGAATTCTTACCAATATTGTCGGCCATTCCATAATCGTTCATTGTACTGTGACTCGCCAAATGGCAACGCGAGCGAATTCGTTCGAGGAATTCCTCACGTTTTGGTCCAGCAAACGAGAGGTTAAGAAAATCTGGTTTAGCCTGTTCACTCCTCAAATAGGCGAAAACGTTGAAGAGATCCTGCCTGCTAATGAACGCTCTGCCGTTTTGCAAAGGCTTGCCGGTTTGCGCCCTATCTTTCCAAAACTGGATTTGCCCGAAATGGTAATTAAAGGATTCGAGCGACCTCCGCAGTCTCCGAAAGAATGTCTTTTTGCCAGGTCAACGCTCAGTATCACCGCGGATTTAAAAGGCAAAATCAGCCCTTGCCAGTTCGGTGGCAATCCGGATTGCAGCCAGTGTGGTTGTATGGCTTCCGCCGGATTAAAAGCCGTAGGCGATTACAAAGTCATGGGTTTGGTGCCGCTTAAAGCCCTCTATAACGCTTCGGAGAGAATCGGTAAACGCAACGTAAGAATCCGAACTGCCAATACCTGACGTAGTACCTCTGCTACGGGTTGCCCAGCCACCAATATTTTCCGAGGGCGGCAGCCAACTGTGGTAGCATAGAATTTTGGAACTTCCATTCTGGTCGAGGAGTCTCCCGAATGATACTCAGTCACGTACTGGAGCGGTCTGCTCGGATATATCCTAATGCCATAGCGACTATTTGCGGCGAACATTCTTATACATATTCTGAACTAAAGGATCGCGTGCATCGCCTGGCAAAGGCGTTTCAGCAGCATGGAATAAGACAGGGCGAGCGAGTTGGGATGCTACAGCTGAACTGTCATAGATTCGTCGAAGTCGTTTTCGCCTGTTTTGAAATCGGTGCGGTGATTGTTCCGATGAACACCCGGCTTGCCGCCGACGAGCTCAGTTTCATCATTAAAGATTCTGAGTGCGGGGCGCTCGTGGTTGATGAGATGCTGACGCCACTTGTTGATTCCATACGACCTCGACTGGAAGCCACTCAACTTTATATCAGCGGTGGTCGCGAAGGATATGTAGAGTACGAAGAGTTAATCGCATCAAGTACTCCGACTCCGGAAATAGCAGAACCGAATGAAAACGACATTGCGGGCCTTTTCTACACCAGCGGCACTACTGGAATTCCCAAAGGCGTGATGCTCAGTCACCGTAATGTGTGGATGAATGCTCTGCACTCCATAATTTCGCTGGAGATCAGACCGTGTGAAACCAATCTTCACGTCGCCCCGCTGTTTCACGTTGCGGGTTTTCCGATCATCCTGACGGCGGCGCTTAGCGGAGGAACGCACGTTTTTCTGAAGAAGTTCGATCCCAGGGCGGTGCTTGAGACCATCGATAGGCACCAGGTAACGGCGTGCCTGCTGGTTCCGACGATGATTAATTATGTAGTGAACTATCCCGAGCTTAGCCAGTTCAATCTTAGCAGCCTGAAAAGAATATTCTATGGAGCATCGCCAATACCATCGCAGCTTTTGAAAAAAGCCATGGAGGCAATGCCCGAATGCGCATTCATTCAGGGCTATGGCCAGACGGAATCTGGACCTCTATTGACTGTATTGCAATGGTCGGATCATCAGTCTGATGGTTCCGAGACCGGCAATCGACGATTGACCTCGTGTGGCCGACCGATACTGGGCGTGCGAGTCGAAGTGTTTAATGAACAGAATCAGCCGGTCAAACCCGGTGAAGTCGGCGAAATCGTCGGCCGTGGACCGAACATCATGATGGGTTACTGGAAGCGGCCAGACGATTCAGCCTTTGCGCTGCGCGATGGTTGGCTGCATACCGGGGATCTGGCGACCGTTGATGACGAGGGCTATATCTATATTGTCGATAGAAATAAAGACATGATCGTAACTGGCGGCGAGAATGTTTATTCAACTGAAGTTGAAAACGTTATCTACACGCATCCGGCAGTTAGGGAAGCCACGGTTATTGGAGTACCTGATTCCAAATGGGGCGAAGCGGTCAAGGCGGTTGTATCGTTGAAGAGCGGGCGAACTCTGGATGAGAAAGAATTGATTGCTCACTGCTCTGCGCGGCTGGCCGGGTACAAAGTGCCAAAGTCCGTAGACTTTATGGACGATCTGCCAAAGAGCGGCACTGGGAAGATACTCAAGAAGGTCTTACGTGACGAATATTGGAAGGGGCAGGAACGTAAAGTCAACTGATTCGGTATCATCTGTGCTGGCGATTGTCGACAACGTTGTTTGCTTGTTCACAAATCTCCTAAATATTATACTCCGCAAGGCTGCGCCGATAATTAGTGATTAATTTCGACGCTTCGCCGCTTTCCGCGTATCAGTCCAGGGCGGAAAATCTCTCTAAATTAATCGCGCAATCATTTCCCCTTGTTGTTGCAAGTCGGGAACAATTTTATCAGGAGGAGTCTCTCATGAATCGTTTCAAGCTAAGCTACAACGGCAGAAAACGAATGATCATCGCTATGTGCCTGGTCATTGCACTGCCCGTCGTCTCTCCGATGTTTCTGCTGGCGCAAAGTCCTTCAACCGCGGCGTCAACGACCCAAGCTCCGCCCTCGCAGCCGGTTCGAATCACGAAAGCGAACTATGAACTTGCTGCGCGGTGGACGGCGGAAAAAGTCGGTAAACTGGTCTTCGATACTGCCGTGACGCCGCATTGGCTGGAGACTGGAGATCGCTTTTGGTATAGCTACGAAACGAGCCAGGGGCGTCACTATTACATAGTCGATCCCGTAAAGAAGACGAAAGCGCCTCTGTTCGACAATGCAAAGATAGCAGCGATGCTGACCACCGCGCTCAGGACTCCATATGACTCCCAGCATCTTCCAATCAAGAGCTTGAAATTCATGAAGAACGACACCGTCGTCCGATTCGACGTTGATGTTCCCAAAGATTCGAGTGTCGGCGCTGGAGTAAAGGCTGAAGAAAATCCCGATACCCAGGATCAAATGTCTGACGATCAGGATCAGACTCAGGATAATGACAGCGACAATCCACAGCAGCGACGAGGCCAGGGTGGGGGCGCAGGACAAACAGACGATGCGTCATCAACCACAAAGACCGTCTATTTTGATTATGACATCGCTACCGGAAAACTAACGATGCTGGAGGACTACAAACCACCGCAAAAGCCGCGATGGGCGTCGGTCTCGCCTGATGAGAAGACGATAATTTTCGCTCGCGGGCACAATCTTTATATGATGGATGCTGACAACTACGCCAAGGCTCAGAAGAAGGCCGACGATTCGTCAATCGTTGAAACTCAGATTACAACCGACGGCGAAGAACATTGGGGCTACGACCGCAGACTGATGGAAGAAGAAAAGAAACAATTCCAGCGTCAAGAACGGGACAAGAAAACTCCGCGAGTTCCGCCTATCCAGATCTATTGGTCGCGCGATTCCAAGAAGTTTTCTGTTGTCAGATCGGACGAGCGCAAAGTAGCCGACCTCTGGGTCATCAATTCGCTCTCGAATCCGCGACCAACTCTCGAGACCTATCGCTATGCAATGCCAGGCGAAGCAAACGTTCCGCAATTCCAGATCGAAGTATTTGATCGCGATTCAAAAGCAAAAACTTTAGTCAAAGCCGACAAGTTCAAAGATCAAACCGTTCAAATCTCAACCGCGCGTACAACCGCAGCTGCCAGAGAGCACGAAAAGACCGAACCGCAGTGGCTCAGCGATACGACGGATAAGCTCTATTTCACTCGCCTGAGCCGCGACATGCATCGCCTGGATGTTTGCGTTGCTAGTCCTGAAAGCGGCGACGTTAAAGTTCTGATCGAAGAGCGCCTCAACACCTACATAGAAAGCAAACCACTGCGCCTGGTAAACAACGGTCAGGAGATTCTTTTCTGGTCCGAGCGCGATGGCTGGGGTCATTACTATCTTTTCGATGGCAATGGCAATCTGAAGAATCAGATCACTTCGGGTGAGTTCGTCGATAACACGATCGAATCAATTGATGAGAAAGGCAGAACGCTCGTGATCAGCGGTTTCGGTCACGAACCGTCGGAAGACCCCTATTTCTCGCATACCTACAAGGTCAATTTCGATGGTACTGGCTTCAAACTCCTGGATCCGGGCGACGCATCGCACTCAGCGTCAATATCGGATTCGGGTAAATACTTTGTCGATAATTTTTCGCGGATAAACACTGCGCCGAAATCCGTTCTTTATGACAACCTGGGAACAAAGGTCCTCGATCTGGAAACAACTGATGTATCCGACCTGTTGGATTCAGGATTTAAGTTCCCCGAACCATTTAAGGTCAAGGCAGATGATGGCATCACTGACCTTTACGGGACTATGTACAAGCCATTCGACTTTGACCTTAACAAGAAATACCCAATCATTGCTTACGTCTATCCGGGACCGCAAACCGAAAGCGTAACCAAGACGTTTTCTCCAAAAAACGCCAACGTTGCACTTGCTCAGTTTGGCTTCATCGTCATCGAAGTCGGCAACCGTGGCGGCAATCCTGACCGTTCGAAGTGGTATCACAACTTTGGCTACGGCAATTTGCGCGATTACGGTCTCGCCGATAAGAAGGCGGCGATTGAGCAGCTGGCCCGACGCTACCCTTGGATCGATATCGACAAAGTAGGCATCACCGGTCATTCCGGCGGCGGATTCATGTCGACCGCTGCTACGCTGGTCTATCCTGATTTCTTCAAAGTGGCAGTGTCAGAATCAGGAAACCACGAAAACAACATCTATAATCACACCTGGAGCGAAAAACATCACGGCGTCAAAGAAGTCACCGATAAAGACGGAAACGTCAAATTCGAATACAACATCGAAAAGAACTCTGATATTGCAAAGAACCTGAAAGGTCACCTGATGCTGTCGACCGGCGATATGGACGACAACGTCAATATGGCGGCGACAATCAGAATGGCTGATGCGCTTATCAAAGCGAACAAGCGATTCGACTTTGTAATTCTTCCCGGCAAGCGTCACGCCTATGCCGACGCCGCTAGCTACTTCTTCTGGATCAGAGCAGATTACTTCTGCCGGTATCTGATCGGTGATGTTCCTGACAGCGTTGATCTGATCGAATTGCAGAAAGAGAAAGAGCAGTCGGGAGATAAGAGAAGAACCGGTGCTGCAGGCAGACAGCAGTAGCTTATAGGGATTAACGACCAACTCGAACAGGCGCGGACCTCAATCAGGTTCGCGCCTTTTCTAATGTAGCGGCCAAAAAATCGGAATTACCAGCAAAGACACAATCATTATCAGCACTGTCAGCAATCCTCCAACTCGGACGTAATCGAAGAATTTATACTTCCCTGGTCCGTAGACAATCGCTGTAACAGGCTCTAATGGGGTCGGAAATGAGCACGACGCTGAAATTGCGATCGCAATCGCGAATGCGCGAGGATTCACTTGCAGTTGATTGGCGACATTTATGGCTATAGGCGCAACCATCAGTGCGCACGCGGCATTCGCCATCGGCTGGGTAAGGATGGCTGTGAAAAGGAAGAATGCTCCCATTATCACTATTGGACCGCCGAACCCAAAATAACGCGTAACATAATCCGCCAGAAACTTCGCCGCTCCGGTTTTTTCCATTGCTACACCTAATGGAATCGAAGCTGCAATAAGTACAATCGCTGACCATTCAATTTTGTCATAGGCTTCCTGCACGCTTATACATTTGGTGAGGATCATAGCGATGGCAGCGGCAAGGGCTACTTCCGGTATCGGCAACAGATTAGTGCCGGCGACTATCGCAGCCAGGACGAATATGGCCAGCGCCCAAATGGCTTTCTTTTTACGCAGGGGCGTGTGCTCGACATCGTCAAGCGTAAGGAAGTTGGGGTCTTGCCTCAAGCTATTTATTCGGCGTGTAGTGCCCTGAATAACCAGCACATCTCCGAAATATAAATGAATATCGCTTACTTTTTCGTGCAGCGCTTCTCCGTGCCTATAAACACCGAGTACGTCCGCGCCATATCTTGAGGAAAATCTTATTTGCTTGAGAGTTCGATTTGCAAAGGTCGAGTTTGGAGACAGAATCGCTTCGACGATCACAGTGTCGGTATCTGCCTTTCCCTTGTCGGGTGAGGCTTTGTCTCCTTTTATCTCAAGCCCCTGGGCATCTTTTATACTCAGTATCTGGTCTAGCTTTCCTTTGACCAGCAACACATCACCTGCCAGCAATAAGGCGTCTTTATGAGGGAGTTTTTGCGCGCCGCCGCGAACAATTCCCAGAACCTGCAGATCGTATGTGCCGTGAAAATCAGTCTCGCCCAATGTGCGACCCTTTAAAGGTGAATCAGGTCGAATAATAACTTCTGTAACGAAGCGTTTCCGGTCCACATTCTCTTCCTGCTCATGTCCTTCCGGATTGTCCTTTGGTAGCAGATTCGTACCGATAAATATCGTATAGAGGACCCCTACAATCAGGACAGGAATTCCCAAAGGTATGAACTCAAATAGGCTGAACGGGGCCAGGTTATATTTGGGCAACAGTCCATTGATCGCCAGGTTAGTCGACGAACCCACTAAAGTGCATTTCCCACCAAGGATCGCGCCGTAAGCCAAAGGCATAAGGAACTGCGATACTGACTGTTTCATCCGTTTGGCGATGGCTATTACCGCAGGCATCAACACAGCTGTCGTCACCACGTTACTCATGAACGAGGCTATCAAAGCGGCCACCACCATCATCACCAGGATGAATCGCTTTTTGCCGTTTCCGCCCATTCGACTCAACCGATGTCCGACAGCTTCAACAACGCCAGTATTAAACAGCGCGGCCGACATCACAAAAAAACCGGCAATTGTTATTACTGCGGGATCGCTGAATCCGGACAGGGCTTCTTCAGGCTTCAAAACCTGGGTGAGCGCAAGCGCCAGCAGTACCAGTACGGAGGTCACGTCAATCGCAAACGCTTCTGTCATGTACAGAACGATGCCGATGACAAGGATGACCAGTACAGTGATTGCCTGGTGACTCACACGCACCTCTTCCTGTTACGAGTTCCTGATGGCTCGGGCATTCTATCTTAGAATGGCTGCGGACGACTGTTTATTCAGGTTGGAGATCGCTATGGTCAGATCGTCGAATTCGATTGGCTTTGTCAGGTAAGCATCGGCGCCCAAATTCAGCGTGGCTTTCGCAACTGAATCATCTTGTCCGGTTATCACAAGAATCGGCACAGACTTCAAAATATCATCATGTCGCACCATGTTGATAACTTGTTTCCCATCTATTCCGGGCAAGCTCAAGTCAAGGACTATAATATCTGGTTTGATTTCCCGGGCGCGGGTGTACCCGGATTCTCCATCAGTCGCAGATTCGGCGTCATACCCTTCCGCGCACAGCAAATGAGCCAGCGCGTCACGAGAATATTCGTCATCTTCGATAACCAGAACCTTAATCGGTGTAGTTGTCATGGGTCACACCTGTCCACACGCGAATCCAGGGAACTGTAATGCCATTTGCGCCTGGTTTACTGCATTATTTCAGTTAAGCAAATTTGATTCTCTTTACCGCTGGGACGATGAATTCAACATCAAACCCTTGCTTAACTCTTCTTCTAAAGAACTTATGCTTTCATGCAGTCCAAGTCAATACTTCTGACCGTCCTGTATCTGTTCTCAGTCCATCCGCGCAGGATCGGCCGTAAAAATAAAGCGATACATGCTGACACAGTGCTGTCACCGCCTTAAGCGTAGGATGCAAATACCGAGCAAGCAGTCGGCTTGAAATCAAATTTAGACTAGGTGAAAAGGAGACATCTATAATGCCAAGAGTGGTTCACTTCGAAATAGCTGCCTCAGAACCTGAGAGAGCCAGCGAGTTTTATCGGAAAGTATTCGGCTGGGAAATCAAAAAGTGGGACGGTCCGCAGCCTTACTGGTTAGTCAGCACCGGGAACAAAGAACAACCGGGAATCGATGGCGGTATTCTTAAAGGAAACAATGGAACAGTCAACAGCATCGATGTAGATTCGGTAGATGATTACATTTCCAAAGTCACCGCCAGCGGAGGCAAGGTTGCAATGCCGAAAATGGAGATTCAAGGCGTGGGATTTATTGCCTACTGCCAGGATACGGAAGGCAATACTTTTGGGCTGTTCCAGCCCACGCATAAACACTGAAAATTCAGAACGGGACGTTCAGAGTTCAGTCTCAGGTCTTCCGAACTTGGCAAACAAAACTGGACTCTGAACACAGTGCGGAATGTCGTTATTTTTTGCTGTCCTTTATCAAAACCGCATCCGTGGTCGTGCTACCACGGGCAGCGACTAATTGCTTGCCGTCGCTCGACCAGTTGAACCAGAATATCTCGTCGCTGTTGAACTGGGTTAATTGCTTTGGAGGTCCTCCGTCTATCGGACGGCTGAAGATGTTTGACACGCCTGCCTTGCTATCCAGATACAAAATCGAGTGGCCATCCGCTGACCATTGAAAATGGATTGAAGGTATATCTAAAAAGGCAATCGGATCACCGCCATCAATCGGAATAATCTGAATACCCTGTTTCGATCCGTTCTTTTCGTCCTGCGAGAAGCAGGCGATAAACTTGCCGTCAGGTGAAATAGCAGGCAATTGCGACAGTTTCCTGGTTATTTGAATGGGATCGCCTCCATCAATCGGAACTTTCCATAGAGTCGGCACATCGCCATTAATCGTGGAGTATATGACCCATTTTCCATCGGGCGTCACACGAGGATAGAGATTCAGATTCGAATTCGTAAGCTGTTTTGGATTTCCCCCATCAATGTCCACTCGCCATATATTGATTATCTGCGTATCGGTGATACGACCTGAACAGTAAACGACGTACTTGCCATCTGGTGAAACCGATGGGAAGAGATTGGCTCGGTTGTCGCTGGTTAACTGTTTCTGATTGGTTCCATCAGGATCCATGATCCAGATGTCTGGTTTACCTCCAGCAAGCGATGTATAAACAATCTTGTCGTCAGGAGTTGTCGAAAAGGAAGTGGCGGACCCGGCTCCCGGCGCAATCTGTTTCGCAAGGCTGATATTGCCATCAGGAACAGTCCATATATTAGCTACCTGGTTTATTTGAATCGTGACCAGGGCTCGCGAATCCGCCGTCAGACTTACCCCGGCGTAATTGCTGAGATCATTGGTCAATCTGCGCGGCTCGCCTTTCGGATACGGAACCAACCAAAGCGGCGTCGTCCCGGTCGTCTTATCGATGCCTGGCATAATCACACCCGAGCCGTCGCTCAGCCAGGCGAAGGGGTTACCAGTTAACCATTTAGTATCAGAAACCGGTTTTTCTGTTCCATCACTGACTGACACAGTAACAAAATAAAATGAGATGCCTTTGCTCAAACTTGCCGCGTTGCACAAAATAATGTTCCCATCAGGAGACCACTCAGCCGAAACATAAAAGTTAGGGACTTTGCGAGTGGCTAGCCTTCTTTCACCACTGCCATCTATATTGGCAATCATAACGTAATACTCGTGCAGTGCTGCATTAGCCCGAATAAATGCCATCTGCTTTCCGTCAGGGGATAACGAAATGGAGCTATCAACCTGACTTAATAGTTTTCTCGGTGCTCCGCCCAGTGACGGAATCTGATAGAGGGTTCCTTCAATCGCTCCCTTGTCTGCTTTGGAGTAATAGATGTAATTTCCATCGAGCGAAAACGTTACGCCAACAAAGGCCCCATCGAAAGGTGGGACAATTTGAACGTTACTCGAAGTCGCTACCTGTCTCACCCATAAACTGCGCTGACCTGCGTTGTTTGTCGAATAAACGACGTACTTGCCATCCGGAGAAATCGCCACGTCTTCAATTTTGCCCGTATTTGTAAGTTTGGAAAAATTCAGACTTTCAAAAAATGCGCGCGGTTTTGAAAAGAAAAGTTTGTAGGACGCCACCCCGGCAACCAGGATCACCAGAACAGCGCCGCCGATTATCAACGGCAGTCTTTTTATTCTGCTCTGCGCTGGCGCTGTTGACGGACTTGGTATAACCGGGCTGGAAACGAATCCCGTCGGGACAGTGGCGTGCGATCCTGTTGTTGCGCCGGTTACAATCGAACCGCTCTCATATTCGCGTTTTAGCTGGCGCAGGTCTACCGCGACATCCTTCATGGACTGGTATCGCTCGGCAGGATCTTTAGCCAGACACTTCTTGATAATCCGCTGAAGATCGGCCGGAACATCAGGGTTCAGATCCGATGCCGACGGCTCCGGTGTGTAAACGATCTTGTGGAGCGTGTCGATCATTGACTGGCCTTCAAAAGGCTTGTGACGAGTTACCGCTTCGTAAAGTACACATCCGAACGAAAATATATCTGAGCGGGCATCTACGGCTTTACCCTGCACCTGTTCCGGCGACATATAGCCAATGGTGCCCATCACAACTCCCGCCTGTGTGCGTTGCATTATCGCGGTATCGGCTTCCGTAATATCGTCCGTGGAAGTGGCAGGTTTTTCGGGCTCAACCAGTTTGGCCAGACCAAAATCAAGAATCTTTGCGTAGTCATCATGGGTAACCATGATGTTTTCCGGTTTTAAATCACGATGGATGATTCCCGACGAATGAGCCTTTGCCAGTCCGTCAGCCACCTGAATAAGATATTCAAGAAGCCTTTTAATATCGACTTTCTCTTTGTATATCTTGGAGTGCAGAGTCTCGCCGTCGACGAGCTCCATTGCAATGTAATGAACATCGGTGGAAACAGCTGGTGCAACATAATCGGCCGCACTGGAACGCCCGGGCTCCGTCTTCATAATTAGACTGGGATCCAACGATACTTCGCCAATTTCATATATCGTAATGATGTGCGGATGGCTGAGCGCTGAGGCCGATTTTGCCTCCTGAACAAACCGTCTGACCCTGTCCGGATCCTGCACAAGGTCAGGAGGCAAGATTTTTAGCGCGACGTTCCGATCCAATGTTGTGTCATGTGCCTTATACACTTCGCCCATTCCGCCAACGCCTAGTTTGGATAGAACTTCGTATCGACTGATTTTGCTGCCTTTAGCTATGCTCATATGGTATCCGATTAATCTAAAAGGACGTTCGCCAGTGATGGCTCAGTCTATCATTTGTAAAGATAGAATTCTATTTTATAGATTACGAGGCAAGCATAAAGAAAAAGGCGCGACCAAAACGGCTGCGCCTTCCTGTTTTGATAATTGTTATCGCGGATTCTTACTGTTGTCCGCCAAACTCAAAGAAACTATTTAGTACGTCGTCGTAGATTTTGATCTTACCGGCTTTTTGGAGGTCCTGGTAACGCTTGTCGATATAGGCGTCAAAGATCGCGCTCTTACGTTCCTGCAATAAACGATCCTCGATGGTTTTCCTCGTCTGTCCAACCAGTTTCGCCATGTCTGCGTCGGTGCGCTTTGTAACTGCAAGAACGACATACTCATCACCCGTCTTAACAGGTTGTTTGTCAACTTCGCCTTGCTTCAGCGCCAAGGCGGCGGCTTCAACTTTTCCGGATTGACCGACGCCTGTCAGCGTGGAACCGGCTTTGAAGTTGTCCATCGTTTGCGATTTTAATTTGGCGCCTTCGATCGCGGCCTTAAGCGCGTCCGGTGAACTGGCCGACTGTACAAGCTGCTGCGCTTTTTGTCCCGCGACTTCTTTGGCCTTCTCGTTCTTGGCGGCTAATTCGACCTTCGTTTTTACATCTTCGAATTCAGCAGGATGTGGCGGCCGCTGTTCCGCGAAGACCGGCACCGCAAATCCGTTGGGGATTCCCGTTTTGGGACCGATGTCACCTGGTTTCTTAAGATCTTTGACTGCGTCCTCGAAGTTCTGATTCGCTCCGATATCCGGAATATTATCTCCCGCTGCAAAAAACGGAGTGCTCTTTACTTTTGCGACATTCGCACCGTATTTCTTGTTGATCTCTTCCGCAGTCTTATCCAAATCGTGATTTTGAAGCAGCATCGCCCTGGCTTCGTCGGTAACAGCCACGGCTTTCTTGTATGACAAGTCGTTACGAGCGCTGACCAGCAGACCTTCTTTGGCTTCTTCAAAGGTGCGCTTCTTCAGTTCCAGAACCTTGATTATGTAGTATTTATTGTTCTGTTTAATCGGGTCGCTGACGTCGCCCGGCTTCATTGAAAACGCGCGTTGATAAACATCACTCGGTTTATTGCGATCTCGTTTGATCCAACCGATGTCGCCGCCCTTTGCTGCGGTTGTGGTGTCCTGGGACTGACCTTTAGCAAGGGACGCGAAATCCTCGCCAGCAACAGAGCCCTGTCCCTTTGCACGTGCAACCAAACCTTCGGCCTTCGTACGTACAGTTTCATCATCGCTCGGGGTTAAGACGTTTAGTACTATCTGCTGAATGTGCGCCTGATCGATCTGATCAGTAGTGTCATAGCGTTTTTTCAGTTCGGCATCATCGACCTGAATGGATTTGCTCAGTTCTTCAGTGCTGATAAACAGGTAATTGATCTTCTTCTGGTCGACGTTGATTTTGAAGTCGTCTTTGTGAGCGCTGAAATATGCCCGCAATTCATCGTCAGAAAGCTTGATGTCGTCGCGAACGTCGGACGGCTTGATTACCGCATAAATCAAGCTGACCGATGTTTCTGTCTTTTGGTATTCGTCGTTCACTTCCTGCGGAGAAACAGTGACGCCAGCAGTGATATAATTATTCAGTTTTTCCCTGGCGATGTTGCTGCGAAGATCGTGTTCGAAATCGACCCAGGAAGCCCCGCGCTGTGCGACGCGATTTTTGTATTCCTGAACACCGATGAATTTGCCATTACCGTCAGTGAACATCTGCGCAATTCGATCAGATACTTCCTGATCAGTAGCCTGAAGGTTCAATCGGCGGGCCTCAAGCTCGACTACTCTCTCTTTAACCAGAACATCGCGAATGGTCTTATCGAGACCTCTCAATCTCAGAGTCGAAATCGTTTCTGGCGACTGGAGATTTGGGTCATTGGGAAACAGGTACGTTAGTCGCTTTTTAAAATCGGATAGCGGCACCGCAATGCCATCAACACTGGCAATAGCTGAACCGTTATCCGAACCACTAGCAGCGGTGCCGCTGCGCGATGCTGTAAAGAAAGCAACCAGGGTAATCGCCATCGCAAATATGAAAACGATTAGAATGACGTTACGCGACCGTTTGCGTCGGCTTAAAAACTTTAACATTGAAACTCTCTCTCCTTGAGAAGGTTCGGTCTGATTCGCGAAGACACCAGGATTTGCCTGAGTATGCGACAGGAAACCGCGCCGGAGACCGAAATCTATGTTCAGTGTGAATACTCCAGCATACCAAACCGAGAATTTTAATGGAACCAACAGCGAGTGACAATAGCCTGGCGGTATCTTTCTGCTGGGAATGAACCCCGATCCCGGTGATTCCTATTTCTTTATTTTGGCAGAAAGTCCATCCAATTTTGAATACGAGAAACTTGCACTAAATCAGAAGGAAGAATGATTCCTGGTTGATTTGCATATCACTCGGTCGGATTGTAACTCGAGAGAATAAGTCGAGTTCTTGCTAAGACTGTAAGGGCGTCGTCGATCCGCAGATCGGTGACGCCCTCAATTTGTTCGAGCCAAAGCGGTATTGCTTAACTCGCAAGTCTTGATTGAATTTCTTCCAGCTTTTGATCGACTGAACGATAACCTAAATCGACCGCGCAGACTTCCTGGAAAACCTCGTAGGCGCGATTCAGATCACCTTGCTGTTCCAGCGCCAAACCCAGATCGTATCTTAAAGCCTGGTATTCTTCTTCGCTCCGGTTGGGACTGCTAAGTCCCTTCTGGAACCACAGGGATGCTGGTCGAGGCATGTTCTTGCCCATGAAACATTGTCCAAGCATATTGCAGCATTGCAGATAACGACCGGTGGGGTCGCTGGCATCTGTAGCTTTGATCGCAATCTGAAACTCTTTCAAAGCTTCATCCCACAACATCATTTCCCTGTAGGCAATACCAAGTTGATAGTGCGTTTCAAAGTCCGGAGGTCCTTCGCTGGTCAGACTGTTGCGGAATTCGGCGAAGACTTCCAGTAATCCGGCGTCCACACCGGATTTTTGCCCTTCGTCTTCGAAGTTGAAATCAAATAGATCAGATGTTCCCGCATCCTGAATACGAAGAACTCCCTGATGTGTCGAAATCGGATCGATCATCTCGCATTCGAGAACCTTTTGCCCCTTCTCGTTAGAGACGGTCATCTGTTTCTCTTCAAGAGAGTTGCCGAATGGAGCCGATTTGCCCGGAACCTCCAGCACAGACTGATCCAGCAGGAACTCTGTCGTGTAATCGGCCTCTGCATTCTCTTTAGAAGTCGATAACTGAGCCGTACTCGCTTGTGCACCGCCGAGACCGTTCAGGGCATCGAGGGTCGAATCTATAACTGAATCAAAGCTGTCGTCTTCGCTCGATTCAGCGGTGTTGCCCCAATCAATGACAGGCATGCTGTCTGCCGGCGACACAATCGGAGGAGCAGGTCTATGATCGGGACGCTCGCCTGAAAGATCCAGTTCGATCCGATCGTCATCCACCTGGGAAAAGATCGGTGACGGCTTGGAAAAGATCTCTGCCCTGGTGTCGACTTCATGAGAGTTGCTGGAACTCGCAGACGTCGAAGGCTTACTCTGTTCATTTATGGTGAACTTCTCGACCTTTTCGGAACTGGCCGGTTGTTTATGACCTGCTTCGGATGAAGGCTCGGTGAACAGGCTGAATCCGGTTGGAGCCTCGTCAGTTGCCTGAACGTCTTTGAACGAGCCAGCCAGGAACGGATCTTCTATCGATGCAGGATCGAATGCCTGGGGAGAGGTTGATTGTTTTGACTCATTGATTATCGCCGCAAAAATATCATCGGGCATTACCTGTGCATCATTATTGCCCAATGACTTGATCACATTGTCATCGACCCTGCTTTCGGTTCCGTTTTGCAAGGAACTGGAGCGTTCAACCGAAACTGGCTTGCCGAAGGCAAACTCGTTTGCAAAAGGATCGGCGTCCGGCTGAACATGTGAAGGTTGCTCTTTTTCCGACTGGGCCGGCGCGATCAGATCAAATTCGGCGGCCGAGCTATAACTGCCCATTGGCACATCAACGGGCGGATCGAATGATGGAGCGGCGTTACTGCTTCCATAAGTGTCAAATTCTGGCGCCTTTTCGCCAAGGGATGAAACCAGTTGGCCAAGTTTGTCATAACGGAGTTTAACCTTTGGATCGTCAGGATAACGCTGACTGAGTCGGTCCAAAGCCTCACGCGCGATTTCAAGAAATTCCTGCTCTATAAAGAAGTCGATACTTTCCAGTTCCTTCGTCAACTCTGACGCGCTGTCGGCCGGCTGGTTTGCGCCCGCGGCAGGTTGGAATTCGACTTGCGGAGCCGGCTTTGCCTCGGCCTTTGACTGATCAATAGCAATGGCATCAGCATCGCCCGCATCGACGCCCAAATCGCGCAGTCGGCGACGATACTCTTCATTATGTCGATCAAGATCCGACAGACGGCGCAACGCTTTTATAGCGGTTTCCTTGACGCCCATTCTGACGGCAGCTTCGGCCAGCCAGTCAAGCGTGGAAAGCATGTTGTGCATCTCTCGCGTCCTGGTATAGATGTCGACCAGTCTTTCCAGTGACGGCAGATGATTTAGATCCTTCTTGAGAATCTCGTGCAGCAAGGCCACGGCTTTTTCTTCTGTTCGACGGTTGATCAGAATGTCCAAAACTCCGTCGACTTGCTCTGCCGCGCGATCATAGAGATCTTTTTGCAGGAATTTGCGGCCAAGCTCAATCAGATAGTCGTACTTGCCGGGATCCATCTGAACTAAACTCAGCAGCGTGGCTTCTGCTTCATCCAGCATTTCGGCCGCAAGATATGTTTTACCCAGAACGGTCAGCAGCTCAATATCGCCGGGGCGATCCTCGAAGGCCCGATTAAGCAGGTCGATTGCCTTCATTGGCTCGCCGATGTGCACGTATATCGCAGAGACAGCCTGAAGCGCGTGACGGCTGGTTTTATCGGCCGCAAGGGCACGCAGATATGAATTTAAACTGTCGTCAAATCGGCCTCGTCGACCTAACTCCTGACCCGCGGCAACGAAACAATCGTGAGCCTTGCGCTGTTGTCCCACGCGCAGACAGAGCTCGCCCAGCTTGATCCGAATGTCAGTGTTTTCCGGCTCGAGATCAGCGATCTTCTGATAAATATCAAACGCGCCCTGAATATCATTATTGCGCGCGTGCATATCGGCGATCAGCAGGTATTGCTGACGCGCTTCGACGATTAATCCCTGTTGAGAGTAGAGCACCGCTAGTTTGCCAGCTACGTCGCCATCGGTCGGATTGATCTTGCTGATCTTTTTGTACATCGCAATGGCTTTTACCGTGTAGCCATTTTCGCGATAGTGCTCTGCAATCCGCGTAAAGTTATGGACTGCGTCCTCGACACGCCCGGCCTTTATATACAGGTCGCCTAGCATGTTGATGGTCATCAAATCCTTTGGATCCTGGGCGACCAGTTTCTGATATTCAGCAATGGCCTGGGCGGTTTTGCCCTGGGCCACGAATTTTTCCGCGCTACGCTGGGTGCGGGCCTTTTTATTCAAAAAAATCATAGGGACCTTACTCCACCAATAAACCTGGCATAAGTCCGCATCGGGCAACTGGAGCCCGAGTCTTTAGAACAGACTTTGCTCTGTAGGGTTGTTATCGGCTTCTTCAGGATTTGCGACACCCCTAAACGTTAGGCGGTGAATTTCTGTGGGTCCAAATTTTCGAAGGGCTTCCCAGTGGGCGGCGGTCCCGTAACCCACGTTGGTGTCAAAACTATACTCCGGGTAAGTCTTTGCGTATTCACGCATTACGGCATCACGTGCAACTTTTGCAACGATCGATGCCGCTGCGATGGAAACGCTTAAGGCGTCTCCGTCTATAATTCCGTGTTGCCGGCAGGTGATGTCAGGTAAGGTCAGAGCATCGATTAATAACGCATCCGGAACCAGGGTAAGACTTTGAACGGCCTTCTTCATGGCCAGTTTTGATGCTTGCAGGATATTGATTCTGTCGATTTCATCGTGTTCGACACGAGCTATCGAAACTGCCTGTGCGCGTTTATGAATCTCGTCCGCCAAAAGCTCGCGTTTCGGACGCGGAAGTTTCTTGGAATCGTCAATTCCGTCAGGAATATCGTTTCTGTTCAGAATGACAGCGGCGGCGAAAACCGGTCCCGCAAGACAGCCCCTGCCTACTTCGTCAACTCCAGCCACAAAAACAAAGCCTTCCCTCGCGAGCTGATCTTCCCAATCGCAACTGCAAGTGCTTTGTGGTTGAGCTTTCGGAGACATTGGAACGCAGAATGATCCAAAGGCGTATTGATGTCAAGAACAAGATGCACCGTGGCATCCAGCCCGCGCACGTTAGCTACGCCAAAGCTTATTCCAAATTGTACGTTCAGAAAATTAAGCAGGCTGGAAGCCCACACTATGAAAAGCTAATTGCTGCTTTTCCATTCCTCAAGGAGCCGGTCCGCCAGTTCTTTTGAGCTTACATCGTACTCTCCAGCGCTAATCCGTGCCTTCAACTCTGCAACGCGCATGGCGCGAACGTCTGGAAGAGCAATCGCAAGTTCAGTAAACTTGGCAGCTTTTCTTCGATCAACCTTCCCTGTTTGATCTTCTTTCTTCTTGTTTGGAGTGAAAGGAAGTACTTGAGCAGACTGATTAGAAAATAAGGCGCTCAAGCTTTGGCGTGAATATCGGCTATCCCAGCCCCCCGTTGGTAGCCGCCGCAAAGCTTTGGTGAGCGCCTTTCCCGAACCCTTTGAACCCGAGCGCGAATCATCCCGAAAATTAGTCACAAACTCGCTCCGCCGAAAACAAATACCGTCGTCATATCAGAATATCGACAACGGTATGGCGGATAATTAGTGTAAAAAAACTTTGTTTAATTGCTGATTCAGAGTGGTTAAGATCCCACCGAGCAAATCCCACCCTTAAGCAATTGCATCTATTGAACTTTAACATTTCGAGCGTTCGTCGCGGC
Source organism: Blastocatellia bacterium (assembly GCA_035652355.1). Classification (GTDB taxonomy): domain Bacteria; phylum Acidobacteriota; class Blastocatellia; order DASRDY01; family DASRDY01; genus DASRDY01. Next base: position 7,878 of record DASRDY010000167.1, on the reverse strand, counting down.
GCGCTCACGCCATTGCCACCGGAGTCTTCCGCGAAGTCTCATAATCGCTTTTGTGTGTAATTGTGACACACGCGATTCATTGACACCAAGGACATCACCGATCTCGCGCATCGTCAATTCTTCGTAATAATAAAGGGATATAACCAGGCGCTCTTTTTCCGGAAGATTATCTATGGACTCTGCGAGGGAATCTCTTAACTCACTCTTCTCAAATATGAAGTACGGATTCTGCTCGGGGGCGTCTGGAACATATTCAAGAAGATCCGTTCCTTCAGTATCACCGTCTTCGCCGCCCAGGCTGGTGATTGCACCCAGACTAACTCCATTCAGATCGTTGAGCCATTTGTAGAACTCGTCCATTTCCAGACCGAGCTCGCGGGCTACTTCTTCGTCGGAAACCGCTCGACCAAGGCTCTGCTCCAGTTTTGAATAGGCAGATTCTACGGCGCGCTCTTTCTTGCGCAGACTTCTGGGCGCCCAATCCAGTGATCGCAATGAGTCGATCATTGCGCCTCTAACGCGCTGCTCAGCGTAGGTCTTGAATTTTACGCCGCGCTCTGGCTGAAACTTCTCTACTGCATCCATCAATCCAATGACCCCAGCGCTGATCAGGTCGTTGACTTCAACGCTTGGCGGAAGTTTCGCGGCCATTCTCTGGGCCAGAAATTTAACCAGCGGAAGGTGATCAACAACTAACTGATCTCGCTTGTTGCTGGCTGTGGTTTTACGTGTTCTGCGGACTCGCGGGGAGATTTCACTGACTCGGGCTGCCATAATGCTCATCGCTCCTGTGTTTATTGATTCAATTGAGAGTTCTTACTGCTGACGACGCATTATGTTAGGCAACCCCGGTGCCATCTCGGCAGAAAAACGCTAAGCTTTAATTTTTGCTATGGATTAGGCGAACAGAGTTGAAGAAGAACTGGAAGATGCTAAGTGGTATTTCGCCTCACGGCTGTGGGGAGAATCTCCTCACTTAGGTTAAGTTCTAAGGGGCATTTTTCCCCAGAGGTTTTAAAAAGACCGGTTGCCCAAACAGACAAAGCCATTAAAAAAACGGTTTCTGCCACAGTAGCTCTTTCGATGATCTGAAAGACTGTCTCAAAAACGGCTCCCCTCACAATTAATTTTCGGTCCGGCTTGAAATACCTTTACAGAAATGGAACAACAGATCCTCGCAACAATAAAAAAGCGAAAAAAGCACGCTAACTTTTCATCCATAGCCGATTCTGCTACTGATTGGACGTCAACAATTCGATGAGATTTACGGGTGCGTGAATTGTCATCGAGCAAAACAGCAATCGAGGCGGTCGCGGTTTACAGATTGAATCTCACTTGCTCCAGTCTTCGATTATTCGGCGCACAGATTCGATCATTTTCAAATTCTGCCTGGAGATCTTGAACACGGATGTCGATCAATAAGGCTCAAGACATACTTCCTGAGATGAAATGCCAACCAAGAGACATATCGGACGACCAGATCGTTGAGCCCATCTCAACCAACTTTGGCGGCAGCAGCCAAGCGTGGTCTCAATTTATGATAAACCAGGACGACAATGGTAAGTTGATCGAATGCCTGCATAAACAAGGTGAAGAAATTGCAGCAAAAGATCGCGAGTTGGAAATGCTTCGAGAACAGCTTGACGATGCTAATCGCGAAATACAAACGGCGCAAATCGCAATCACAGTCCGCCACGAAATCAATAACCCGCTGACATCAATTCTGGGTCAGACCCAATTACTGCTGTTGCGTCGAGGAGCGCTCACTGACGACGTAGCGAAGCGCCTTGAAACGATCGAACAACTTTCGATGAGGATTCGCGATATAGTCAAAAAATTGGAAGTGATCAAACCGATAGAAGAAGATTAGACCGCACTGGTGCGTAGCTCAGTTTAAGCAGCCTTTGTCCTATTAAGCAGCAATTCCATCGGGCGCTTCGGGCATTATATATTCAATCAGGTCCTTTAACTCATCGTAGTCATAAGGTTTGTGAAGGTAATGATCCGCACCTGCCGCCTTTGCGCGTTCGCCTTTGTCTTCGTAGGCGCTGATTACGATTATGGGAGTCTTTGGTCGAAACCTGTCAGTCCGTATCAGGTTTATTAATTCAAGACCATCCATCGCCGGCATATTCAAGTCAGTGATTACCAGGTTGGGTTGATTGTCGAGATATGATCGGTACCCCTCAGCTCCATCTTTGGCGCTGATGACGTTGAATCCGTCCAATTCCAGTAGCAGCTTCAAGGCTGCCTGAACATCGTTGTTGTCCTCTACCAGGAGAATTTTTGTGACATCTTGCTGTTTCCGCACTGCCCTACCGCCTTCCTTAACCTGCCCTGTCGGGGCTCTTTAGGGGTTCATTTATTATTTGTCACCCACACAGTAGTAAAGCAAGTTCTATTCCGAGTCTCGCCCGGTTTGGGATTATCTAGAGACAGGATTTAAATATCGAATAATCAAATATTTGGGATTTTACGGCCGCTGCGGCCAGTCCGGCCACGTCAATGGGGTAAATACAGGGTAACAAATAAATACACACACCGAATGGCAGAATTTGCCAGATGGAATGCGTAAAATGGAAAACGCCAAAGTTACCCAAGTGAGGAGGTCCAGGAAACCGGGTATCTTTGGCGTTACATAGAGATTATCGTTCGAGTTCATTAAAAGCGCCATTGGGAGATTTACCGATTTTCAGCCCTCTATTCCCCTATAAGTCTCCCCCAGCGACAGTAAGAGTTTTACAATTCGCCTTAGAAAGCCCTGATTCTGCTGTTCACGTCCTTTTCAGCCAAACAACCGTCAATGTTCATTGCCAGCCGCCATGCTATAATCCCCGGTCAATTAGTATTATCTGAGGCAGTGATGGCAAAAACTAAACCTGATATAAGGACGATTACCAGAATGGTTCCGCGAAGCGGCAACCTCGTTCAAGGACAGTCGGAGCTGAGAATTAATCCTGACCTGGCACATGCTGCCGGTGAACTGATCGCTGATAGTCAAAATCACTACAGCCCGGCCGAAGGGGCTGGTGAGTTAAGACGCGCGGTGGCCCACAAGTTAGCGCTGCTCAACAACATTCATGTTGATCCGGATGCGACTCCGCTGGAATTGCTTATAACCCCGGGCGCTACGGGAGGACTGATCGCTATTGCTCAGACTTACTTACGAGGATCTTCCACGCTGGTATTAGAACCTTATTATCCTTATCACAGCCGTGTTATCGAAGAACTGGGCGGTCGAATCGACGTGATGCCACTTCGTGGGGATAATCTTGAACTTAATGAAGATGAGTTGCGTAAGCGCTGCCGCGAATTAAAAAGCCGAAGTGAATTTCCGTTACGGGCAATCATCGCTTGCACTCCCTCCAATCCTACCGGAAAGGTTTTCACGCCAAGCGAACTGGAAACCATCGCAAAGATTTGCCAGGAATTTGATCTGTTATGCATCGCAGATGAAGTCTATGAGCATTATGTTGTGGGCGAGCATCCGCATACACCGATTTCGACTTTGCCAGGAATGTGGGAGCGAACTATTACGGTAAATTCGTTTTCCAAATCCTGGAATATTTCTGGGTGGCGGCTAGGGTATGCCTACGGAGATGGAGCGTTAGTCTCAAAACTCAATAACGCAAATAACGTTTTTTATGTCTGTTCTCCCACACCATTGCAACTTGCGTTGGCTCGAGTGTTGATGGAAACGCCCAGCTATTATGACAACTTAAAAACGAACTTCTCTGCCAAGCGAGAGCGAGCGGTTAAGATTCTGGAAGAAGTCGGATTCAAAATCTACAATTCAGGATCAGCATTCTATATATGGGCTCGTATTCCCGAAGGATTCGGTGACGCGATGCAACTAAACGAAATGCTGATGAGCAGAGGCGGAGTTGCTGCAACGCCGGGCAGTGCTTTTTCCGACGGAGATGATTGGGACAATCACATGCGTATATGCATCGCTCGCGAGGACAACGTTCTTGATGGAGCGCTTGAAAAGCTAAGGAAAGTAATGACCGAAGCAAAGTAGCGCAAACTGCCGGTTTGCGCTACCAGGTTATCTGAAAGCCCGTTACATAAACACCTGTCTGGCGAGAGGTGCACACTGGCGGCTTACGCTACCGTTAGATCTTAATAATATCAACCAGTTCCTGCACAGCGGCGGCTGATTTCTGCAGAGCAGATCTCTCTTCATTCGTTAAGCTGATCTCGAAAATCTGCTCGATACCTCGAGCGCCCAGCTTCACCGGTACACCTACGAACAGACCGTTGATCCCGTATTCCCCTTCGAGGAGTGCACAGGCAGGCAATACTTTCTTCTTATCTTTCAGAATAGCTTCGACCATTTCCACGCTTGAAGCCGCCGGAGCGTAATAAGCCGAGCCGCTCTTGAGCAACTTGACGATCTCGGCCCCGCCATCTCGGGTGCGCTGGACGATGGCGTCGATCTGCTCCTTCGGCAAAAGCTCCGGGATCGGAATGCCGGCGCAGGTCGAATACCGAGGCAATGGCACCATCGTGTCCCCGTGACCGCCCAGTACGAATGCATTGACGTTTTCGACGGAAACGTCCAGCGCCTCGGCCAGAAAACATCGCATTCGAGCGGAATCCAGCACTCCCGCCATACCCACGACCCTGTGCTTTGGAAATCCCGATACTTTGTAAGCAACGTGAGTCATTGCGTCCAGCGGATTGGAAACGATCACAAGGATGCAATTAGGGGAAAACTTGACGACCTGTTCAGTAACCGACTTTACTATCTGCGTGTTTGTGTTCAGCAGATCATCTCGGCTCATCCCTGGCTTTCGAGCGATACCCGCAGTAATCACGACGACGTCAGAATTAGCGGTCTGCTCGTAACTGTTCGCTCCGATCAATCGTGAATCATATCGATTGACAGGAGCGGCTTCTGCCAGATCGAGGGCTTTTCCTTGAGGAATTCCGTCGATCACATCGACCAGCACGACATCGCCAAGCTCCTTATAAGCAAGTAACTGCGCTGCGCTGGCGCCGACATTCCCCGCACCGACAACTGTTATTTTATTTCTTCCCATTATAAACACCTCATTAAAGAGGAAAAGATTCACCACAGAGGCACAGAGACACAGAGATTAGAAATGTTTTTCCCTGTGACTCCGTATATCTTTGGTTAATCCGATCTTTGTCCTCACATTAGATTTTCAATTATTGCCGTAGCGAATTCGCTTGTTCTGAGTTTCGTTGCGCCTTCCATCTGGCGCTCCAGATCATAGGTAACTTTCTTCTGTTGTATCGTTTTATCGATACCGTCAATTATCATTTTGCCGGCTTCGTTCCATCCCATGTAATCGAACATCATTACACCGGAAAGAATAACTGAGCCAGGGTTGATCACATCCTTGTCAGCATATTTTGGAGCCGTTCCGTGTGTTGCCTCGAATATTGCGGCACTGTCACCGATGTTTGCGCCGGGAGCCATTCCCAAACCACCCACCTGTGCCGCGCAAGCGTCGCTGATGTAATCGCCATTAAGGTTGGGCGTCGCCAGAACCTGATATTCTGCAGGACGAAGCAGCAACTGCTGGAAAATTGAATCTGCAATTCGATCATTGATCATTATCTTGCCTTCGGGCAGTTTGCCTTCGTATTTTTCGTAAATTTCGGCTTCTGAAATGACTTTGTCAGAGAATTCTGCTTTTGCCAGCTCATACCCCCAATCGCGGAAAGCACCTTCGGTGAACTTCATTATGTTGCCTTTGTGCACCAGTGTTACCGTCGTCTTTCCGTTATCGATTGCGTATTGAATAGCACGTCTGACGAGGCGCTGCGTACCAGTGCGTGAAATAGGCTTGATGCCGATGCCAGAATCCGGGCGGATCTTTTTCTTTGACAACTTTTCAATGAACTCGATTACTTGCTTGGCTTCTTCGGTACCTTCGCGGAATTCAATACCAGAGTAGACGTCTTCTGTATTTTCACGGAATATAACAACATCCAGCCTTTCAGGATGTTTCATTGGCGAAGGAACGCCGTTGAAATAACGGACCGGGCGAACACAGGCATAAAGATCGAGGATTTGTCGCAGAGTCACGTTCAGTGACCGAATGCCACCGCCGACTGGAGTCGTCAGGGGACCTTTGATCGCGATTCCGAATTCCTTAATGGCTTCAACGCTGTCGTTTGTCAACCACTCGCCGAATTTATCGTGAGCTTTTTCACCGGCGAAAATCTCGAACCAGGCGATTCGGCGCTGACCGCCATAAGCTTTTTCAACGGCCGCGTCAAAGACTCTCTGCGAAGCCTTCCAAATATCCCGGCCCGTTCCATCGCCTTCAATAAAGGGAATGACTGGATTATCGGGAACAATAACTTTGCCATTTTCGATTTTGATCTTCCCGCCATCCTGTGGCACAGGAATACCGTTATATGAAGCCATACTTCCCCCATCTCTATGTCGGACAACAATACAGAAATGGGCATACTAACAGCCGGTTTCCGCCACTGTCAAGCGTCGCTCAAACGCAGTGTCGTTAGCAAATGAAGTGACCGGTCGAATTAGCAAATGAAATGTCCGCTTTTGAGCGGTTGCGGTAGAACTTCAGTATGAAGTTTTATTGTGAGACCGCAGCGGAGCGGGCGATGAAGATACAAGAGGTCATTTTACGAGCTACATCTAAACAGATTAGCTGGTGGCAGGCGGCGGAGATCATCGGGATCAGCCCTCGGCAGATGCGTAGATGGAAGGAGCGCTATCAACAGCATGGCTATGACGGACTGCTTGATCGCAGACGAGGCAAGCCTAGCCCGAAACGAGTGCCGTTTGAGACCGTAGAGAAAGTGCTCTGTCTGTATCGGGAGCAATACTCTGGCTTCAATGTCAGGCACTTTCACGAGAAGCTCACTGAAGAGCACAAGATCGATCTCAGCTACACCTGGCTAAAGACAGCACTTCAGACAGCAGGATTGGTCAGCAAAGATCGTAAGCGCACCCCTCATCGCAAGAAGAGAGAGCGCCGTCCCTTGCCAGGGATGCTGCTTCATATCGATGGCAGCAAGCATCAATGGCTCGGTAGTGATGCTTATTATGATCTGATCGTGATCCTGGATGATGCCACCAGTCAGATCTATTATGCTCAACTGGTAGAGGAAGAATCTACCTCAACAGTGATGGCTGCTCTGAGAGAAGTCGTCGAGCAGCAGGGTATCTTCTGCTCTTTGTACAGTGACAGAGCCAGTCATTTCCATTTCACGCCAAAGGCAGGAGAAAAGGTTGATTACAGAAGACCTACGCAGGTAGGCAGAGCTCTGAAGGAGATGGGCATAGATATTATTGCTGCCTACTCTCCTCAAGCTAGAGGGCGTAGCGAACGCAGCTTTGGTACTTGGCAAGGCAGACTTCCTCAGGAGTTGAGACTGCATAAGATCACTACGGTGGAGGAGGCTAATCGTTTCCTCAGAGAGAGCTATATAGCAGAATTCAATCGGAGATTCTCCGTAACAGCCAAAGAGAAAGGCTCTGCCTTCGTGCCAGTGGGAGGAAGGAATCTCGATCTGATCTTCTGTCTAAAGCAGGAGCGGGTGGTCGCAAAAGACAATACCATCAGCTATGGCAACAGAACTCTGCAAATAGAGAAGAGTCGCTGGCGATCTACACTGGCCGGTTGTCGCGTGACAGTCTATCAGCATCTGGATGGAACAATCAGCATAGGTTATGGACCGCACATCGTGGGAAGATTCAATGCTGATGGATCGGTATTGACCGATTGTTTGAAGGTGGCGTGAGGCCACATAGCCTTCGCTGCGGACTGCTGTCAAGGATAAACCCTTCGGGCGCGCTCTCGCGCGTCCTTGACAGAGTCCTCGCTTCGGCTATGGATCAACTAAGGGGAGCTGACGCTCCCCTCTTCA
>DASRDY010000166.1:0-3365 GCA_035652355.1 Blastocatellia bacterium | reverse complement strand
GATACCTGTCAGCTCGCCGGTACCTGAGTCGGGCACGACGGTGATATTCAATTGACTCTCGCCGCGAGATCCCGTGGCGGAATGCATCAATATAAAGGTGCCTTTGCGGCCTTTGACACTCCCGGTGAATTTCTCAAAGGCAACATAAGCGCGCGAAGTCTCGATCTCGGTATTTGCATAAAGTCCGTAGCCTTTACTCGTGCCTTCAAGATCACCATGAAATTGCTTGTCTGATGTCATTCTGCCTATGGATTTGTCGTCCTCGGGCATGAATTTGATATCGATATCGAATGTTCCGGTTGCGTGGTTCGTCATCATTTTCTCCTTTGGAGATATGTCTAAAAATGTCAAATTATTCCTGGTACCGGCAACGGAGTTGAATCCCGACGACAAGCAAAAGACAGCAATGATGCTTGTGAATATTCCATAAGGATATTTCATAATCTGCCTGAAATTGTTATTGAACTGACGAAAGCAAATATAGCGTCAGATGTGTTACAGTTATTGTAAAAACGCGACAACAACATTATGGCAAGAGCGTCGGCGGGTAAGCCGAAAGGCATGCTCAAAAACAAACCTAATCCCGAAGATATAAGCCACACGCGAACTTTGCCTTCGCCCGACCTGAGGTTCTTCATAGAGCATTTTTGGATAATCAAATGGGATCTGAGAGATCGGGAACCCGTTCAGGCGGAAGTACTGCCACATCCTTCAATTCACCTGGTTTTCGAAAGGGATAACACCAGACTTGCGGGGGTGTCACGAGGAAAATTTACGCGGACTCTGCAGGATAAGGGCGGAGTTTTCGGAATCAAATTCAGGCCCGGCGCATTTTATCCCTTTCTTAATGCGCCGGTTTCCGGACTCAGAGACAAAACTATCATTCCCTGGCCAATTTTTGGAATGAGCCAAAGAGAAGGTGTTGAGCTCGAGAATGCCATATTGTCCGCGGCCAGCGAAGAATCAGCGATTGATATAGCAGAAAATTTTCTCCGCCAAATACTGCCAGAGCAAGATGAAAATGTTGTGGTGATAAACCAGATCGTTAAAAGAATGATCAACGATCAGACAATAACAAAAGTTGATGATCTGGTTTCACTGTTTGGAATCAACAAGAGAGAGATGCAAAGACTCTTCAATCAATACGTCGGCGTCAGTCCAAAGTGGGTGATTAAACGTTATCGACTTCACGAGGCCGTCGAGCGATTGAATAACGGAGACCCTGTGGATTTGACGCGTTTGGCGGTCGATCTGGGCTATTTTGACCAAGCGCATTTCATAAAAGATTTTAAAAGCTTTGTCGGCAAATCACCCGGCGAATATGGAAAGGATGTTCCCAGGCGATCAAAATAGAGGAGAAAGGCGATCTTCAATGAATGCGCTGCAAATTTTCGTGAATGGGCAGGAACCGCAAAACGGATCTTTGCGTTTGCACATCTGCTGACCGTGTTGCCTCAGCAGTTGGTGCGCCTTGATCAACCAGTCGTAATCTTCAATTAACTCGTCTTTAGTATCTTCGCGAATAGAGCGGTAGCAGGTCGAATAATTCTTATCATCCTTACCGTATCCAATTCGTCTTAGCGCTCGCAACCCATTCGAATCTGGTGCTAAGAGTGGATATGTTCTTGAGAACAGCAATATCTTTTCTGCTCCTGGCTCGCCGATTCCGGGAAATTTCATGAAGGCTTTTTTGGCCTTTGGGAATGGCTGTTTCAGAGTTTCAGCAAAACTGCCGTGAAATTCCTGCAAGTAAGTCAGGGCAGTTGTGCGCAACTTTTCCAGTCTGCCATCCGGATTCATACCGCCCGGTTTCAAAATATCCTGCATTGTGGCTAGAGGGGCTTCCAGGATTTGAACAGGCCCGGTGCCGACTCGTTCGCAGAGCGAGTCGTATGTTCTCTCTCTGGTTTCATCCGTTACCAGATAGGCAATAGCCTCGAACAAGATCATCTCGTATGGTGAAGTTACCTTCGGCGGCTTCGGTTCACCATAGAGGTCCTCAAGTTCGCTTATTATCTTTTGAAGATTCCGACCTTTCATACGCATGACTACGCCGTCAGCGTCTGGACCAGAGCTTTATGTGCATAAGGAATGATAACTTCGGAGATAAGCATTCCATCCTTCTTTACCGTCGCCACGCCAGCCGCGATGGCAGAACGAACGGCGCCGACTTCACCGGTTAAAACAACCAGTCCTTTACCACCTGGCTGATTGCGAGCTTCAATCAATTTAATAGCTGCGGCCTTAACGGCGGCATCGCCCGCGAAAATGGCCGAAGCGACTTCTTTTGTTTCGATGACTCCAACGGCTTCGATATGGTCGACTTTGACCCGGCCCTTGATTGCGGGTGGCAGCTCCGGATGAACATTCTGAATGACAAACTGGTCCAGGACCGTATTACCAGCGATCGACAAACCTGCTCTCATTGATGACTCGACATCGGCGACGTTTCCGCCGACCATGATCAGATATTTGCCTCGCGGTACTATCGTCGTCATCAACAACTCAACGGCAGCCATCTTCATCATTGCGTCAACGGCTTCGATCCCTTTGCCGATGGAACTTGTCTCGACAAAACCAACTGCGGGATTTCTGAGGGAAAACTGACTTGTGCTCATATTCTTATTTTGTCCTTCATCTATTTTCACCACAGAAGTACGAAACAAAGAGATTTATAATTCTCTGTGTCTCCGTGCCTCTGTGGTGAATCTTCTTCTTGTCCTTGATTCTATTATTGCGATTTCGATTCGTCCAACAATTCCGCCAGGTACTTGCCCCAAATTGCCGGAATCGAATGTGTTCCGTGACCGCGAGTCTGATCGCTGATCGGAATCAGAATATAACGGCCATGCTTTACGCGCTTTATTTCCTTGTCCAGAATTCCCAGCTCTGGCGGGTTTACCTGATCGTCAGCGGAATTGATTGCATATAGCGGCGCCTTGATGCTTTCAAGCTTCGGATTCGGATCATAATCGCGAGAGGAGTCAAATTGGTAAAGCATGTCGTTGGCGTCATTAGTTCTCAGATAGCCCTTGACCTGGTTATCAAGCATTGTATCGGCTTCCTCTTTCGTGGGAGCTCGTTTTTGCATCTGCAGAGGACTGCTGCCCATGATGATTAATGTATAAATTGCGGTGGTCAGCCCTCGGACCGGCTGCGTCTTGTATTCGCCGTTCTGCCAGTCCGGATCGTTTTTTATCGGATCGATCACCATTCGACGAAAATATCGATTGCGACCCGCGATCTGGACCGGATTGCTGGCCAGTGGCATCAGGGCATCCATAAAATCGGGCCATCTTTCTCCCCAAAGCCATGTTTGCATTCCACCCATCGAAGTGCCCATCACCAGCCGCAGATGATTGACC
>DASRDY010000165.1:0-1043 GCA_035652355.1 Blastocatellia bacterium | reverse complement strand
ATATTGGGGCGAAGCTTTGGATCGATTGAAAGCATCGCTGGAAAAATAGGCTCGCACAAATGGCCGAATCTGATCTTAAAATCCATAAAGGCGGATTTCCGCAGACACGATTGTCGGCGATTATCGCCTCTGGCAGCTCTGATCAAAACGAACGGGCGCGCGGGCTTGATATTCTTGCGTCCACCTACTGGACACCGGTCTATAAATATATCCGTATGAAGTGGAACAAAACCGGGGAAGACGCGAAAGAGTTGACGCAGAGTTTCTTTGCGGAGGCGATTGAAAAGGGCTTTTTCGCAAAATATGATTCGTCAAAAGCCCGGTTCAGAACATTTCTGCGGACGTGCGTTGACGGATTCGTCCAGAACGAAAATAAAGCGGCCGGCAGGATAAAACGCGGCGGCGATACGATAACCGTTCCGCTGGATTTCGAAGAAATCGACGAAAGCGCATTCGCCCACCGACCAGGGGAAAACGAGATCGACGATTATTTCGAAAATGAATTCAGAAGAAGCCTGCTCAGCGCCGCTATCAACACACTCCGATCAGAGCTTTCCTCCAGCGGAAAAGAAGTCCAAATGCGACTGTTCGAACGATACGTGCTTGAAGATGAACAGACTGATACAAAGCGAAGTTATAAAGACCTTGCTGATGAATTTAATCTAACCGTCACAACGATAACGAACCACCTTGCGTTTGCAAGGCGCGAGTTTCGACGAATCGTTTTGGAAAAACTGCGAGACCTGACTGGGAATGAAGAAGAGTTCCAGCGCGAAGCTCGCGCGATGCTTGGAGTCGATCCATCTTGAAGGCGCTTTCTGACAAAGCGATTGAACGTCTGCGAAGAGAGGCTTCCCTGCCGGATCTGACCGGTACGAAGTATCGGTTAATAGAAAAAATCGGATCGGGCGGAATGGGCGAAGTCTATCTGGTGGACGACGCTGAACTGTCGAGACGCGCTGCCCTAAAGGTTATAGGCAGTCCATACTTTTCCGAAGAGCTGTCGCACCGTCTTTTGCGCGAAGCCAGAATTATTGCGCAGC